>NZ_KV834640.1:82242-123799 GCF_001837905.1 Streptococcus sp. HMSC076C09 | reverse complement strand
AACGAATTATCGATTTCTGTCCCACTCTCTTTTTACATGGACTTATGGTATACTAGGAGGAGATCATTCACTTATGAAGGAGAAAACAATGGTTTTACCAAATTTTAAAGAAAACCTCGAAAAATACGCTAAATTGTTAGTGGCGAACGGTATCAATGTGCAACCTGGGCATACCTTGGTCTTGAACATCGATGTGGAACAAAGAGAATTGGCCCACTTGATCGTGAAGGAAGCCTATGCCTTGGGGGCGCATGAAGTGATTGTCCAATGGGCAGATGATTTCACTACCCGGGAAAAATTCCTCCATGCACCGATGGATCGTTTGGACAATGTGCCAGACTACAAGATTGCGGAGATGAACTACCTCTTAGACCACAAAGCTAGTCGCTTGGGTGTGCGCTCGTCTGATCCAGGTGCCTTAAATGGTGTTGATGCAGAGAAGCTTTCTGCCTCGGCTAAGGCTTTGGGCATGGCCATGAAACCAATGCGCATCGCTACTCAATCTAACAAGGTCAGCTGGACCGTTGCTGCAGCAGCAGGTTTAGAATGGGCGAAAAAGGTCTTCCCAAATGCGGCGAGCGATGAAGAAGCAGTGGATCTCCTGTGGGATCAAATCTTCAAGACTTGCCGAGTCTACGAGGAAGATCCAGTCAAGGCTTGGGAAGAGCATGCAGCTATTCTCAAGAGCAAGGCAGATACACTGAATAAGGAACAATTCTCAGCCCTTCATTACACAGCCCCAGGGACTGATTTGACTCTTGGCTTGCCGAAAAACCACGTCTGGGAATCTGCCGGAGCCATCAATGCCCAAGGCGAAAGCTTCTTGCCAAACATGCCGACAGAAGAGGTCTTCACAGCTCCTGACTTCCGTCGCGCAGAAGGTTATGTAACGTCTACAAAACCGCTTAGCTATAACGGAAACATCATCGAAGGGATCAAAGTGACCTTTGAAAATGGAGAAATTGTGGATATCACAGCAGAAAAAGGCGATCAAGTCATGAAAGATTTGGTCTTCAAAAACAAGGGAGCGCGTGCCTTGGGTGAATGTGCCCTCGTCCCAGATCCAAGCCCAATTTCCCAATCAGGCATTACCTTCTTCAATACGCTCTTCGATGAAAATGCCTCTAACCACTTGGCCATCGGAGCAGCCTATGCAACCAGTGTAGAAGGTGGCGCAGAGTTCACAGAAGAAGAACTCGAAGCAGCCGGCCTTAACCGCTCAGACGTCCACGTCGACTTCATGATCGGCTCAAGCCAAATGGATATCGACGGTATCCGAGAAGACGGCACCCGCGTCCCAGTCTTCCGCAACGGAGATTGGGCGATATAGGGAGCAGGACAGAAATCAGTAACTCGAAGAGTTTGATTTCTACCTCGCTTTTCGATTTTAAGGCTCGGGCAAAAAAGGTCCACAGGACCTTTTTAGTCCCCCCCGCACAGTTGATGAGGAAGGGGCCTTGCTTCGCAATCCCTATCTACTACCTCAAAACAGTGTTTTGAGCCATCAACCCCTGTGCCCAAAATATAATAGAGTAAAAAGTATCCAACTGCTAAGAAGTTAGATACTTTTTTTGGTCAAAACTTGATCATCAAAGTAAAATCAGGTATGATGGATGGTATGTTCTTTTATGAATAAATAATATAATTATGACTGTCTAAGAATAAAATAGTATAGAAAGTAAGATCAATCTATGTTTAAACCAGCAAAAATCGATCGTTTGCCGAAAATGAATTTTCGATATCGTTTGTTAAAAGTAGAGAATGAATGGTATTTAATGGACGTCGATCGACCAATTATCATCACCTATTTTCTTCCATGGTTTACCTATTTTATCCCTCATAAAGGTTATCAGCTAACAGAGGATGAAGTAGAAGCAATAGCTCCGAAAGTTCTTAAAAGAGATAAGAACATACTTTCAACTCAGACTAAAGCAGGGATTTCAACACTTGGTGCTGGTTCCTTAGCAGTTTTACTAGGTAGAGCTTTTCCGATAGAGGATTATTTATATTTTACTTCCCATCTACTGAATCTAGTGCTAATGATCCTTGTTCTAATCATTGCTTTTGGAATTCGCATTTGGATCAGTATTGGGAAAAAAGAGTCGGTCATAAAGCCTTCCAAGAAAGCTAAAAAAATGTATTGTCGCCCAGTAAGATTTAGGTTACTACTAAAAAATCTTCTATTAGTAACATTGGCTTTATTTCTTTCAGCTGTATCATTTTGCTTTGTTCTGAGTACCAGTAAACCCAATCTAATTCTTCATGTGGCCTTATTTGCTTTTTCATTGGTTTTTTTATCACATGGTAATTTATTATTATATGCTTCAGGCGAGGATTATAAGGCAAAAATTAAAAAATAGGAAAAAGTGTAAATGTTAAGAAAGGATGATCTATGTTTAAACCAGCAAAAATCGAACGGTTGCCCAAAATGAACTTTCGCTATCATTTATTAAAAGTTGACGGAGAGTGGTATTTGATGGAAGTCGATCGGCCGATTATCATCACCTATTTTCTTCCGTGGTTTGTTTATTTTATCCCTCATAAAGCCTATCAGCTGACAGAGGATGAAGTAGGAGTCCTAGCTCCAAAAGTATTTGAAAGAGACAAGAAGCATCAGAGTTTAGTGAATAATAATATCGGGAGGGCATCGGTTGGTCTAGGTGTAACCTCCATGCTATTAGCAAGGGCGTTTCCAATAGAAAAATACCTCAATTTTACCTCTCACTTGCTTAATCTATCCTTGATGATGTTGATTTTAATTTTTGTAGTGGGACTTCGGATTTGGATGGGTAGAGGGGAAGGGATGCAGGAAATTGTGGCAGATAAAACACCTCGAAAAGTGTATTGCTTTCCTGAATATATAAAAAACATACTATTACCTTTAATATTTGTAACTTTTCTTATAGTCATGTTCATTGCAGTATGTTATGCAATTTTAATAAACTTTGAGCCCAATTTTATAATACATTTTGGTCTATTAATCTCATCATTTCTATTTTTATCAGCTGGGAATTTAATTTTTTATTCCCCAATCATCTCTTTCAAAGCCAAAGTCAAGTAGATCAAGTTAAGTGAAATTCAGAAGCAAGTGCAACATCCATCTGCTTTTGGATCTTAAAGGAATTTCTTAGAAAGGAGCATGTCATGAAAAACGAAAAGACAGTCGGTATTGAGCAGGTGAACAAAGTCTACTTTAAAAGTTTAGCCAATACACGTGCTTCAGCGGCTATGATGATCACTTCGTGGACAGGCGTATTTCTGTTCGCGATTGCAATCCTTTGTTTTTATTCGTATGATGTATCAAAAGGTATAAAACCATTTAGTCATTGGTTTTTTGATATCCTCGTCATCTATTGTCTTTACCATATCATTACATTTTTCTTGCCGTTAATGGGGACATTTATATATAGAAGACAAGTATTGTCAACGACCCTACTCTTATTCACCTATGCAGGGATGTTTTTATCGCTCCAAGTCATGGGCTTGCTCATCATTGTTTCTGCTCTGGCAAATAAAGAATTTGAGGTAGGTTTCCCGAAATATGGCTTCATCGTCATTCCTTTTCTTGTGATTTGTACCTTAGTGGGCTTTATTTATAATTATTTTTGGCTTAAGAAGCAGTTAAAGATTGGCTTTTCACCAACTAGAACCCTAGGAAATTATTTCGCAAAATCAAGTAGTTACAGTAGCAATGCCCTAACGATCATCTTCGTCTGCTCCATGATAGGAGCGGCCCTTACTGGCTATTATGGAGTGGTGCTAGGAGTATCCGTAAGCATACTATTCAGTTACGCTTTTACTCAGTTGCTGACAGAAGTGGGTTACCTCTTGTATTTGAAAACAAAAAGCAAGGAATACTGGGAGGATGAACCTGAAGATAATCCGACGTTGTGGGATTTACTATGGAATTGGTTGAAAGGCTTCAGCCTAAAAAAAGCTAAACTTCGCATTCCGTTAGAAATAGTATGCTATCTATTGATGTTTGTAGCACTTGATCATTTAGGATATGCTGATGCAAAGGTAAGACGACCAATCTGGTTGGTGTGGCTTGTCAGAATGATTACCCTAGGAATTGCCTTGGACTTCTTTATTAGCATGGCACGTACCATCATACGCAAGTTTTCGAATAAAAGGCAAGGCAAAAAATAACAAAAAAATACCTAACCGAGAGCTTTCTCAGTTAGGTATTTTTGTCATTTACGCCCTTTGTATCTTATTCTAATATCAAAAGTCCTTCTTTGATTTCAAATGGGTTGTTTGGGTTGATGCGGTCATAGAACATGATGCCGTTGGTGTGGTCGATTTCATGTTGAACGACAATGGAGTTGTAGCCTTTGAGTTTGATGCGTTTCTTTTCCCCATCTTTTGTGAAATACTCAACCGTCACGCGGGCATGACGAACCACATAGCCTGGGACGTTGCGGTCTACAGAGAGACAGCCTTCCCCGTCGCCAAGAGCTGCATCTTGCACAGAATGGGCGACAACCTTTGGATTGTACATGACTTCTTGAAGGCTATAGGCTTCTTTTGGTGGGTTGCCATCGGCATCTTCTGGATTGGGAACCAAAACAGCGATAATCCGTTTAGAGATATCCAACTGTGGTGCGGCAAGTCCAACTCCTCCACGGAGGCCAAGTTTTTCAGCCATAACAGGGTCTTGAGAATGGTGCAAGAATTGCATCATTTTTTCACCCAGGATAATTTCCTGATCAGACAAAGGGAAGGTTACATCTTCTGCAACAGCTCGAAGTGTTGGATTTCCTTCGCGGATAATGTCATCCATATCAATCAAATGGGACGCTCTTGTAACTTTTTCAATTGCTTTCATCGTTTTACTCTCACTTTCTTTCTACCCTCCATGATAACACAAAAGAACCTGAAATTAAAGTTTTCTGTCAGTTGTTTCCGTGTGTTTGATGGACAAGTCCCCCATTCTTTTTCGGTCTAAAATCGTATAGACCCGTCCTTCTCTTTTGATCAACCCCTCGTCAATCATCTGTTTGATCACGCGACTAAGGTGGCGGTAGCTGATCCCAAAACGCAGGGCCAGCTGATTCATCTTGGGCTTGAGGGTCCCATTTTCATCGCAATGTTCCAGAAAATGCGTAGCGAGGCGTTCCTTGACCGAATAATGAAAGTTTGCAGGAGCCAAATAGTTGATCTGGTGCAATTTCTCAGCCAAGGTCTTGGCCGTAGAGCGCAAAAAGGTTGGATCAAACAGGAGGCGCTTCTTAAAGTGCTGGGCTGGGAGCTGGACGACTAGCGAGTCTTGGTCTGCAATGACTGATGAGATACAGACCCGATCGAGCAGGAGCTCAATCTCTCCTAAGAGTCCAGGTTTTTCTTGGATTTCAAGGATGGTGTCGCTGCCATTTTCAAGACTGTGGATAATCTTGAGCCGGCCTTTGAGAAAATAAGGAATGACATCTTGCTCAGAACCTTGGCGGCAGATATAATCTCCAGCCTGATAGAGAACGAGGTCCAGCTGGCTGAGACAGTCGCCTGGAAAGATCTGGTCCAATTGGTAGTCAGTGATGATCTCCTTGAGTCTTGTAGATGGGGAAATTTTTTTCATCTCACTCTCCTAAAATAGGACAAATGTCCTGTTTTTCTATTTCTAAATTGATTATACTAGGATTCTATTGAAAATACTAGTTTGAATCTTTTTTGAAAAAACTAGTGAAATCAAAGTATTACCAGTAAAGTGTAGGAAATAAAAAAATGAAAAAAACAATGGAAAGAATCAGTCTCTTGAGCTTGTCGCTCATGCTGATCTCATCCTTTTCAATTACAGCCGGTTTGCCGGCTATGAAGGCTTATTTTAGTCACTTCGGATATTCAGCAAGTCAGGTGGAACTCTTGGTTTCCCTGCCAGCCTTTGCGGTCGTAGCCATGCTCTTTTTAAATAGCCTGATCGAGCGGTGGATGAGTGAGCGCCAGATGATTGTCGCAGGGCTTTTGCTCTTTTCAACTAGTGGCCTCTTGCCTTTGGTCGTGCAGGACTATCCTCTCATCTTTCTAAGTCGTTTGCTCTTTGGCTTGGGGACAGGAATGATCAATGCCAAGGCTATTTCAATTATCAGTGAGCGCTACTCGGGCAATGACAAGACTCGGATGCTGGGCTATCGGGGATCTGCTGAAGTGGTGGGCTCCGCCGTCTTGACCTTTATGGTGGGCCAACTCTTACCCCTAGGCTGGCCAGCGATCTTTGCCGTATATGGTGGTGGTTACTTGATTTTACTCCTCTATATCCTTTTTGTCCCGTATCCTAAGGAGCAAAAACAGGCTAGCTTGAAGGAGAAAAAGAAAGGTTCCGCACGCCTTCGCTCCCCTCAATGGCGTTTTAGTCTAATGCTAGCTGTGATTGCTGGTATCATCATTTGTTTCAATTCTATTATTAGTCTGCGCGTGCCGGATATCATTGTTGACGCTCATATGGGAACAGCGACAACAGCTGGAACCGTCTTGAGTCTGATGCAATTAACAGGGATTGTCGCAGGGGTAGGCTTTGCCAGTTTGACACATGTTTTCAAAAAGAACTTGCTCATGATCATGTGCTTTGGTTTCGGTCTGGCTTTGGCCTTGATTGGTTTGTCCAGCCAGCTGTGGAGCCTGATTCTAGGAACCCTCTTGGCCGGTTTTACCTACAGTACGGGAGTTACCAGTATCTTCTATCACCTATCTGAAAAAATCCCGACCAATCTCTTGAACCTTGCGACCTCGCTGGTCTTGATCGGCTGCAATCTCGGGTCAGCCCTCTCTTCTTTCTTCATCCAGTTGGTGACGCCACTAGCTCCCTCTAATCACCTGCTCTTTGTCTGGATTGGTGCTTTGATGGTCCTAACGGGAGTCTTCGCCTCACAATTACTAGCACGAACGAAATGATGGAGAAATCATTTCGTTTTTTTAATTCAATCTATTGCGTCCTGTCACTAGCTCGTGTTATTATAGGAGGAGTGTGAAAAAAAGATTAGTTTAAAGGATAGAATAATGAAAAAAATCATGGAGAAAGTGAGTATTCTCGCGCTTTCATTTATTTTGACGACCTCGTTTTCGATTTCGAGTGCGCAGTCGGCCATGTTTGCCTATTACAAGGGAATTCCTCACAGCATGATTGAGCTCTTGGTCTCGCTTCCTTCTGCCGGGATCATGGTTTCACTCATCTTCAATAAATGGATTGGACGCCTATTTTCAGAGCGTCAGATGATTGTGACGGGCTTAGTTGCTTACGCTCTATGTGGCTTTATTCCCTTAATCAGTCCAGCTTATCCAGTTGTCTTTTTGTCTCGGATTATTTTCGGGATGGCAGTTGGTTTGCTCAATGTTTCTGCCATTGCCATTATCAGTGAGCGCTATAAAGGAAAAGAACGCGTCCAAACTCTTGGTATTCGTGGTTCTGCAGAAGTTGTTGGGACGGCCGTTTTAACCTTTGGAGTCAGCCTTTTGATTCGCTTTGGCTGGCAGGCTGCCTTTCTCGTTTACGGCATCAGCATTCCTATCTTACTTTTGTATCTCTTATTTGTGCCATATAGTTCGAAAACAGTTGGTGTAGAGGAGAAACATCGGAATGATCAGATGACAGCTGGTCAATGGCGGACGGCACTAGGTTTAGCAGTCGTTGCGGCAGCTATCGTCTTGTCCAATGTCATGATCACCGTTCGGATTCCAAGTGTGGTAGAACAAGTTGGACATGGCACTGCCCAAACTGCGGGGGTTATTTTAGCAGCCATGCAATTTGTTGGGATCTTGGCAGGTTTGGCCTTCTCGCCCTTGACCTATCTATTCCGTGATCGTTTATTATTGGTTTCGGGAGTAGCTTATGGCTTGACCCAACTGTTGATCGGGGTTTCTACCAATCTCTGGATGCTCGCCATTGTGACCATCCTTGCAGGTTTTGCCTATAGTGTGGCTCTCACAACTGTTTATAATGTCTTATCTGATCAGATGCCAGCTGGAGTATTAAGTCAGGCAACATCCATTGCGGTGTTGGGGTGTAGTGCAGGTTCGATCGCAACGACCTTTGTCCTTAGTCTATTAGGGACGATCTCATCTGCTCCAGCCTTCATTTTTGGATTTTCTGGTATCCTCATGATCCTGATTTCCTTTTTTGGCCTTTGGATTGTGCGAAAGAGCGGGAAGTAATCATGCGGCTAGATAAATTTTTAGTGGATTGTGGCGTGGGGAGTAGGACCGAGGTCAAGCAGCTTCTCAAGCAAAAGAAAATCGCAGTGAATGGGAAAAAAGAGACAGCAGGGAAGCTACAGATTGATCCAGCCAAGGATCAGGTGACCTTTATGGGGGAAAATCTGGTCCATGAAACCTTTGTGTATTATCTGCTTCATAAACCAGCTGGAGTCATCTCAGCGACTGAGGATGACCATCACCAAACTGTCTTGGATCTATTGGATGAGACAGCCCGTCACAAGGAAGTCTTTCCTGTCGGGCGCCTAGATATCGATACCCATGGCTTGCTCCTTTTGACCAATAATGGTAAGCTCGCCCATGCCATGCTTTCACCGAAGAAGCATGTGTCGAAGGTCTACCGTGCCCAGGTGGCTGGGATCATGGATGAGGCAGATGTGGCCCGTTTTGAAGCAGGCATTGCCCTCAAAGACTTCACGACTTTGCCTGCGAGATTGCAGATCTTAGAGGTGCATGAGACAAGCGCCAGTTCCTATGTCGAAATTGAAATTGCAGAAGGAAAATTCCATCAGATCAAGCGCATGGTCGCTGCCTGTGGCAAGGAAGTAGTGGATTTAGAGCGGATCTCGATGGGTCCTCTAACGCTAGATCCCACTCTTCAATTGGGAGAATGGCGGAGACTCCATCCTTCTGAACTCAAGTCCCTAGAGGTCTTCGGAGTTCCCTTATAAGCAAAAAAACAAGCAGTCTGATTCTTACAGACTGCTTGTTTTTATTTGTATCAAGAAAATGAACTGAAAAGACAAAAAATGAATTTAATTGCTTGTTATATCAAAGCAAATTGTTTATAATGAAAAAAGATAGGTTGTGTATAAAATCACAATATGTAGTGATAATTTTTCTACTCACATACCTTATCTAGTAAACGTAGAAAAAGGAGAAAAATCGTTTATGAAAAAGTGGCTCTATTCTGTTGTGACAACAGTTGCCCTATTTTTACTAGCGGCTTTAGGATTTGCCAAACCCAATAGTCCAGCTAAAGTCCATGCAGATACGATCAATGATGTTGTGACATCTGTAAACATATCGAAATCAACTGGTGGAGCGATTACAGATCCACTCGGTGTTTGGGAGAGTTTTCAAGTTGAAGCAAACTTTGTGTTGCCGAATGGACGTGTAAAAAAGGGAGATCAGACCGTTATCCAACTTGGAGATGACTTTAAGGTCTTTGAAACGGACACCATCGACCTGCTGGATCCAAGTGGTCAAAAAGTTGCGACAGCAACGGTAGATGATCAAAGAAAAGTCATTACTGTAACCTATACGGATTATCCTGAAAGAATGGCTAATGTGACAGGGAAACTGCGTTTCTTTGCGCGTGTAGACCACCAAGTTGTCAAAGGTCAAAAGACACTTGATTTTACTCTCACGATCGATAAGAAAGTGATTTCAGGTGGGAATATCGATTACAAAGGGGTGAACCCGGGTGAAAATCCTCCTACTCCAGAAGTCTTTAGCAAATGGGGATGGACCAACTCAGACGATAAATTAAAATTGACCTATACCTTGAATATCAATCAAGGTCACACTGCCCTTCATAATATTGATATTAAAGACCAATTGGCCTTTACAGATGGAAAAATCAAAGCAGATTCTGTCAATATCCATACAGGAACTTGGCAGATCGATAACGAAGATGGTGCCTATCATCTGCGGAATACTACAAATGTAACCAAGAATTATTCCCCTGTTGTCAGTGCTGACGGTCGTTCTCTGACGGTTCATATCGGAGATCTAGCTCCAGAACAAGGTATGACTGTTCGCTATGATGTTTATTTGGACAAGGTCCCAGCCATCAATACATCCTACAAAAACAATGCGACGATGACCGCGACAGAAATCAAGGAGCAAAATAAGGTTGCAGATATTCTGTATCAATTCCTTGATGGAGACTTCAATGGTGAGAAATACTCCTTCACCATTCATAAAAAAGGTGAAAATGGTCAGGCTCTTGCAGGTGCTGTTTTTGCTGTGACAGCAGATGATACTGGTGAGCAAGTTGGAACCATTACGACAGATGAGAATGGTGTTGGCACCATTACTGGTTTGATCAAACAAGCTTATACGGTTAAAGAAATTCAAGCTCCGACAGGCTATGTGCTCTCTGAAGAACCTATCAAGATCAGCAAGGACGATTTTGGAAATGACCTCGCAATTTCTCGTGATGTCGTAAACCAAAAAGAAAAAACAAGCGTTGCTGGTCAAAAGACATGGAATGACAATGACAACCAAGATGGCAAGCGTCCATCAAAAATCACAGTCAACCTCCTAGCAAATGGTGTCAAAGTCGCTTCCAAAGAAGTGAAAGCAGATGCTGCAGGAACCTGGGCTTATCAGTTTGATAATCTCGATGTGGTCGATGATGCTGGTAATGTCATTGCTTACACTGTTTCAGAAGAACCTGTTGAAGGCTATGAAACAACTATCGAAGGAACCAATATTACCAACACTCGTACACCAGAAGTTGTTGAAATTCCAGTAACGAAGATCTGGAAAGATAATGATAATCAAGATGGTGTTCGTCCTGAAAAGGTCACTGTTCGTCTCCTTGCAGATGGTACAGAAGTAGCTAGCCAAGAGCTAAGTGCAGCGACTGATTGGAAGACAGTCTTTACCAATCTTCCAAAATACAATCACGGTAAACAAATTGTCTACACAGTCACAGAAGACACAGTAGCCAATTACTCTGCTGCGATTGATGGAACAACTATTACCAATAGCTACAAGCCAGGTAAAACCAGCGTCACTGTTACAAAACGTTGGGAAGACAACAATGACCAAGATGGCAAACGTCCAAGCGCCATTAAGGTACAGCTCTATGCAGATGGCAAAGCTCAAGGAAAAGAAGTAGAACTTTCTGCTAAAAATAACTGGACTCATACTTTTAGCAATTTGCCTCTAAAAGCGAAAGGCAAAGAGATTCAGTACCAAGTGAAAGAAGTTGGAACAGTCAAAGGCTATACTAGTACGATCGATGACAGTAACAAGGGAAATGTAGTGATCACCAATAGCCGCACACCAGAAGTAACGGAAGTAGCTGTTAAGAAGATCTGGGATGATGCAGACAATAAAGATGGTCTTCGTCCTGAAAAAATCACAGTTCGCCTCCTTGCGGATGGTCAAGAAGTGGCTGTAAAAGAAATTACAGCTACGGATAATTGGCAGGCAAGCTTTACGGATCTACCCGTATACAAGGAAGGTAAGAAGATTGCCTACACGATTACAGAGGATCCAGTAGCAGGTTATACAAGCAACATTGATGGTTTCACGGTAACCAATCGTCATACACCACCAACAACACCTCCTACCACACCACCAAGTACACCGCCAACGACTCCGCCTACAACCCCACCAACGACACCGCCAACAACTCCACCGACGACACCGCCAACAACGCCGCCAAGCACACCGGAAAAACCAGAAACTCCAACGACACCAAAAGAAGGAAAGAAAAAAATTCTTCCATCAACTGGTGAAGTTGTTGCTTACGGATTGACCATACTCGGTGCCCTCTTAGCAATTTTTGCTTTGGCTTTGCTCTTGCGTGGTAAACGGAAAGAGAAATAAGCTTCATACCGATAAAGAGGCTGGGACAAAAATCCTAGCCTCTCAATTTTCTTTGGATTGTCGAGCAAGACGCAGTGGTTGAGTGGGCTCTACTACGCTGATTTCATCAGCTTTTACAGCCCTACTCAACTGTGCGGAGGTGGGACGACGAAATCGAATTCTAACGAATTACCGATTTCTGTCCCACTCTCTTTTGAATAAGTTACTTGAAGAATGATCCATCAAACCGTCCAAATTCCCAAGGTTCTTTTTAGAAAAGAGAAAAGCTCCTCTCAAAGGAAACATAAGTGTTTGACAGAAAGATGAAATCTTGGTAGAATAAGAAGGTCGAATAGACAACTAACTCTTTCTTGGTAGCAGGATATGCCAAACCTGCCACTCGGATAGAGCATAAAGAAAAGGAGCTTATCATGGCAATCTCAAAAGAGAAAAAAAATGAAATCATTGCACAATACGCACGTCACGAAGGTGACACTGGTTCAGTAGAAGTACAAGTTGCTGTCCTTACTTGGGAAATCAACCACTTGAACGAACACATCAAACAACACAAAAAAGACCACGCTACTTACCGTGGTTTGATGAAGAAAATCGGTCGCCGTCGTAACTTGTTGGCTTACCTTCGTACAAACGACGTTAACCGTTACCGTGAGTTGATCAACTCTCTTGGACTTCGTCGTTAATCATGATGCTAAGGGCGCCAAAAATCCGTATGAAAATAGGGAAACGACACAGTGTTCGATGAACACAAGGAGTTTCATCTTTTTCACTAGGATTTTAGCCCGAGCTCAAAACAGCTCTCTGAATTCAGAGGGCTGTTCTTTTTTGCCAAGTGCTTAGGCCGTGTTCAATTGAATACAAAAAAGTTACTCTATTGTAGAGTAGCTTTTCTTTTTCACTAGAATTATAGTACAATCTTCGGTTCGTCGCCTTGTCTAGAAACGTTTTATCCAGCAAGAATGGAGCCCTCTGAATTCAGAGGGCTTTTTTGTTGTCTTTTCCTTATCGAACGAGATCCATCATTCTGAGGAAGTCGTTTTGTTTGACAGATGTAATGTATAGAGTTACAATTGATGCATCTTAAGAAATAGAGGTTATCGATATGATTGATATTACATATCTAGACGGTGCAAAACAAGAAAGAGTCATGCATTTTGATTCCTACGATGAGTTTGAACGCTCCCAACAAGCTTGCTTGATTGGGGTAGCAGATTTTTATCCTGTTGTGAAACTGACCTATAATGGGCATGAATTGGATTACCAAGGGACTTACGGAGATGTCTTCTTCTATTTGATGAAGCAAGATTTGACGCAGTACCAAAACTAAAGGAGAAAGAAAATGGCAAAAGTAATTACAGACGCAACATTTGAAGCAGAAACAAAAGAAGGCTTGGTCTTGGTAGACTTTTGGGCAACCTGGTGTGGTCCATGTCGCATGCAAGCTCCTATTTTAGAAAAATTATCGGAAGAACTTTCGGAAGATGAGTTAAAAATCCTAAAAATGGATGTGGATGAAAATCCAGAAACAGCGCGTGCTTTCGGCATTATGTCCATCCCAACCTTGCTCTTTAAAAAAGATGGGCAGGTTGTTAAACAAGTAGCAGGAGTGCATACCGCAGCACAAATTAAGGCCATTGTGGCGGAGTTGAGTTAAAAAGCAAAAAAGCTAAAGAAGAATGAACCTTCTTTAGCTTTTTTTATGCGCGATGACATTCGTTTCTATTAGAGAGCTTACCATGCTAATCCAATACTGGCTATTTCTTTTTTTGAAGCGAATTGCCCATTTGGTCTGTGCCATCTTCCACTTGCATCTCTATAATATCCACCGCCCGAAACAGTTTGATTTTGTGCTTGTTGTTGCTGCGCTTGTTGGGCAGCTTGTCTTGCCTGTTCAGCAGCTGTGGCTTGTCGAGCTTGTTCAGCTTGTTGTTCTCTGACAGTAATAGCATTTTGTACTAATCCAACACGATGAGTTAAGCGATCTTTTGTTCCTTGATCAGCTACATTTGCGATGGCAGCTTGAGCTGGAGCAATATTTTCTATTACTTGATTGTTTTCTAAGGCTTGTACGGCAGACTCAGCTTGAGCAGCAAGTTGTTTTGCTTCAGCCTCTTTTTTTTCACGCTCTTCTTTTTCTTTTCGTTCCTGTTCTTCTTTCGCCTTTTTCTCGCGTTCTTCTTTTTCTTTTCGTTCTTGTTCTTCTTTTGCCTTTCTCTCTTTTTCAGCTTTCTCTGCTTTCTCTTTCTCAGCTTTTTCTTTTACTTCTTTTTCACGTTTTGCCTCAGCCTCTTTTTTCGCACTTTCATCATTTTTAGAAGGAGTGGATGCAAAATGAGTGGCTTGAGCCTGCTCTTCTTGCTTAGTGGAAGCAATATTAGGGTTGATTAAGTATGCACCTCCGACTGCAAGAACTGAAGCAATAGCAGCGATATTTCTTTTAGCAGCGTTGGGTTTCTTTTTAGCAAAATACCAGGCAAATCCTATACCACAAAAAAATAGGATAGGAAGAATGATCTTGGGATTAAAAATCATAAAGAGGATTCCGAGACCGTAAAGAACGACTTTCCAAACTGGTTGGGCCATGATATAATCGACAAACTTTTTCATTTTTTTCTCCATATTTAGTAATGTTTTTCACAATAATCATACCACAATATAAGAGCGCTTTCAATCACTAACTGGTAACATTTTAATAAAAAAATCAGACTTAGATTAAACTAAGTCTGAAAATTGTTCTTATTCTCCCAATTCTGCACTGTAGGCAATAATTTGATCCACAGTGTCTGAAAGGAATTGGATGGTATCGCGAAGTGGTTTGTCAGTTGAGATATCTGCTCCGATGATCATGGCTGACTCAAGTGGGGTCTTGCTACCACCTGATTTGAGGAGGTCCAGCCAATCTTTAGCTCCATTTTCGGAGTTCTTCAAATGCAGGTAACCCGCTGTTGAGATAACCAAGCCTGCTGAGTAGGTGTAGCTGTAAAGCCCCATGTAGTAGTGGCTTTGGCGCATCCAGGTCAAAGCTGCATCGTCATCGATTTCAACGGCGTCTCCCCAGAATTCGGTCAAGACTTCCTTCATGATGCTGTTGAGCTTGCTAGCACCGAAGGTACCACCTTCTTCGATCAGGGTGTAGACCTTGCGTTGGAAGGCTGCTTCTAGCAAGTGGGTGATGAAGTTGTGGAAGTAGGTGTCTGTCAAACGGTGAGCTAGGGCAAAGCGTTTTTGACGAGGATCGTCAAACTGGTGTTCCAAGTAGTCGCTAAGGAGGAGCTCGTTAAAGGTAGAAGGAGCTTCCACATAGTAGGTCGACATGTGGGCGTTGAAGTAGCTTTGGTTGTTGTCTGAGAAGATGAATTGACCAGAGTGTCCGATCTCGTGGATTAGGGTGTAAACATCGCTCATTCGTCCTGTCCAGCTCATGAGGACATAAGGATGGACGCGGTAAGGATCGGCTGCATAACCACCGGAATCCTTGCCTTCATTGGCGGCAAAATCGACCCAACGTTCGGTTTGGTAGCGGGCAATTTCGCGAGAATATTCTTCGCCAAGAGGTGCCACAGATTTCATGACCAAGTCATAAGCGTCATCAATGGTGACATCTGGGTTGAGCGCACTGTCCAAGTCCAACTTCCAATCAGCAAAGGTCATTTTCTCAAGGCCGTTGACCTTGGCCACGTGTTTGAGGAATTTTTGAGCTACTGGAGCGAAGTCCTTCATGATCAGGTCAATCTGACGATCAAACATGGCACGATCCACTTCCTGTTCAGCCAAGAGATAGTCAAATACGGAATCGTAGCCTCGCATATCTGCGATTAGTTTTTCAGATTTGACTTGGGCTAGATAGGTAGCAGCAGCCGTGTTTTGGTGCTTGCGGAGACCTTCTGAGAAGGAACGAAAGGCTTTTTCACGGACTTCCGCATTCTCATGGTTTTGGTAGAAGTTTTCATAGGTGACAAAGCTATTCTTGTAAACTTTTCCATCTACTTCAAAATCAGCCATTTCAAAGTCACCTGCCCGCATCTTGGTATAGATGTCTTGCGGTCCGTAGAAGACTTCACCCAGGTTGGTCAGAGTTTTTTCTACGTCAGCTCCCAAGTAGTGAGCTTTTTTGATTTTAGCCTGACGAATGGCAAAAGTGAGGTGAGGGAGTTGACCCAGGCGTTCAAGGACTTCTTCATCCGCTTCTACCAAAGCATCATCAAAGAAGGAAAGTTCAACGCTCGCCCAAGTTTCGAAATCCATCCCTGCTTGGGCAATTTCTGCAAAAGCTTCATCCCCAAAGTCCGTCGTTTGGGGCATAAAGCTGTAGTTGCCAATGTGGCTGAGTTGGATCTGAATTTGTTCAAAGACTGTAAAGGCAGCTTCAAAGTCTTCAAAGGTGTGGAGGTTGCCTTTGTAGTTACGGACAAATTCATTGATTTCTTCACGTGTTTTTTCAATGGCACGCAAGAAGTCTTCCTGGTCTTGGTAGAGGGCTGTGAGGTCCCAGAGTTCGTTCTCAGGAAATTCAGAACGTTTTTTTAATTCCATAGTGTTCTCCTTTTGATCAAATAACTATACTAAGTATATCAGAAAAAAGGGCAGAAACATAGAGGAAGAGGGGAAAATGCTTGTGTGAAAATCTTGAAAAGAGCTGGAAAAAAGTTAAGATTAAAAAACTTAAGTTTAACCACTATATTTAGGTAAGGCATGGATTGGAATTTCGCTGATATACTTAGTACATCAGAGTATTGCATTTCATGCAATACTCAACACTAATGGCTCTAAAGAATATAAGGATTGCTTAATAATTTTTTGTGGCAATTCTTATATTCAAAATTTTAGTAAAATGTTGCTAATTAGTGATAGAGGAGGTTATTAATGGAAACAAGAGAAGAAATTGTCTCTAAATTAGAACTCATTCGTGAGAATATATTGGGATTTATTCAAGCCCGTTCACGTCAAGTTACACTTGTTAATCAAATGAGAACAGCCAAATTGATTCAACAAGATGAATATAACGAAAACACATTGTCTCATAAATCCCTCAAGCTTGCTTTTTCAATTATGGTATTTTCAAGTATTTCGATACTATTAGGGGATTTATTGTATGTCATCTTACTTGGTGCTGTGAATCGATTAATCGGTGATATTATCTTTGAAGTTTTGTTCTTATCGGGATTTTTATTTCTATTATTTCGTCGTATGAAAGGTTCAAAGGATAGCTGGATTTATCCAGCGACACTGATTATGGGAGGGATCTTACTTGTATTCCCTCTACGTTTGCTTTTGACTCCTAATCCTATAACATTAATTCTACTTGGAGTGTCAATTGTAGCCACTTATTTTATCATTCAAAATAAGCTGGAATTAATGATTGCGTTTGTGAATAAAGGTATTCGTAATAAAAATGAACAGCATTTAAGAGATTACCAAGCAGTGGTTGCAGAAAATCAACGATTAGAATTGGCCTATCAGCAAGAGGGACGTTTGATGGAAAATTTCCGGAATCAAGCTGTAGCAATTGGTCAAGGATGGTACCCTAAGGATTATTACGCACTAGATGCAGTGAATTATCTAATTCACGCGTTTAATAACTTTAAAGCAGATAACATAAAAGAAGCGATTAATTTATATGATACATATTTAGACCGAGAAGCACGTCGAGCCTTTGAGGCAGAGATGATCGAACTTGAGAAAGAGCAGATTATTAATCAAGAACGGATGATCAAGCTTCAAGAACATGCAAATATTTTAAGTGCAAGACAAATTGCAGAAACACAAGAAGCAGCTGCTGCATCACGTGCTGTAGCAAGTGAACTTGAGAATATTCGTTATGGAAGATAAGAAATCCGGGATAAATAGGTAGGGAAGAAAATAGAAGGAATATAATTATGAATAAAACAACAAAGAAAAGTATTGCTATTGGTGCTACTATTATTGCCGCTACTGCTGTAACTTCAGTTGTACAAGCTGAAGAAGCGTCAGTTGCTCAACCTCAGACAGGGACATCAGCAACTGTTTCAAATATCGATCGTACTGCTGAGGTTACAAAAGAGGCAGTTGATACAGCAAAAGAGCAAGCTGATGCTGCGGCTAAAACAGTAACAGAACAAGAAAAGGTTGTCAGTGCAGCGGATCAAAAGGCTAAGGAAGCGGAAGCTGCTGAAAAAACGGCAGCAGCAACCTATGAAAAAACAAAAGAAGCTGGGAAGGAAGCAACTCCTGAAAATATTGCAAAAGCTGAAGAAGCCATTAAAACAAAAGAGGCTGGTGTGAAATCAGCTGAAGAAAGTGTAAAAACGGCTGAAGAAGGTGTGAAATCAGCTGAGACAGCGGAAGCCGAATCAGGAAAAACTTATGAAGAGGCTACTAAAAAAGTAGACGATGAAAAAGCAAAAGTCGCTTTAGGCAAGGAAGAAGTGAAGAAGGCAGAACAAGCTCTTAATGAGACAACACTGACCAGAGCACAGGAGACAGTGACGATTGCGGGAAATAAACTGAAAGATGCAGAGTCTGTGAATAAAGCAGCTCAAGACGAATTGACTCGTGCAAAAGAATTCGACGCATCTCGTCAAGCTAAAATCGATGAAACAAAATCAGCTCTCGATAAAGAACGTACTGAAAAGAACATTCCTGCACTCGAACAAGGTCTTGCTGATGCAAAAGCTAATGTTCAAGCAAAAGAAAAAGCTCTTGCTGAAACAAAAGCCAAAGTCGGCGTAGCTCAAGCTGAAGTTGATGAGGCTCAAAAAGCTCTTGACAAAGCAAACGCGGACTATCAAGAAAAAGTTGCTAAGTTGGAACAAGATAGAGCTCTCCGTAAAATCGTTATTCCTGCTGAATACGCAAAACACGACATTAAAGACTACGAATGGTTCATCGCTCATCAAGATGAATACATGAAATTGCAACCAGAAACAGATTATAGCCAAACTGGCATTGGTGTTAACGGAGAAATCGTTGATTTAGCAAATCTCACAGCGGCTCAACGTAAAGAAATTGCTGAATTTGTATCTCAAATGTTGAACGACCTCAACCAACAATATTGGTCACAACGCGAACCAGGCAAAACCATCACACCAATCCAATTGACAGTTGGTGGTCAAGAATTTGCAGACGCTATCGCTCGTGGATATTCTAAATTCTACGAAGACAATGGCGGAACTCCTGATAAATTCAACTTCGGTAAAAACTGGGGGCACCAACTCTCAATTCTCCGTCAATATGGAGCATCTGAATCACTCGGTGGGCTTTTGCCAGAATGGCATAAAGAAAATATGGGCGGATATACAATGTTGAACCTTAAACAGGAGATTGCAGGTGATATTCGTATGATGATGTTCCAAGATGGTAATCAAGCAAACGGTCACGCTAAACACTTGATTTCCCTTGAAGGTTCGGGCATTGGATTCAGCGTAAGCTCCGGATCACTCCACATCTTATCAACAAACCGTCCAACAAATCAAGACAAAGCTGATTACCTTAGCACTGATCAAGAATACAACGATTCTGTGAAACATTCAGTTGAAAAAGAAGAACAAGCGCTTCAAGCAGCTAAAGCTAAGAAAGCAACTGCTGACCAAGCCGTTACATCTGCTGAAAATGACCTTGCTTCGGCAAAATCAGCTCAAGTTGACGCTCAAACTAAATTGAACGCTGCTCAAAATGCTATCGCTAAAGCTCAAAAAGCTTACGATGACGCTCTTGTTGTCAAAGAACAAACTCCTGCAGCTCAAGCTAAAGTTGCTGAAACTGCGAAAGCTCTTGAAGCAGCTAAAGCTGAACTCGCAACCGCTCAATCAAATCTTGAAAACTTGCAACAAGTTCGTGCACAACGTGAATCTGAATTGAAAGACGCTAAAGCTAAATTGGTTGCTCAAGAAGAAGTTTTGAAACAAGCCCTTCAGGCAGCTCTTGATGCAGAAAATGATTTGAAAGCAAAAGGTCTTGCAACAACTGAAGCTAAAGCTCAAGTGGAACGTTCTAAACAAGCTGTTAAATCAGCTGAACAAGCTGTACAAGACGCAAAAGATTATCTTGAATTGCTTAAGAGCGCACCTGTGAAACTTGCTGAAGCTGAAAAAGCATTGACTGAGGCAAAAGCTAAAACAGCTGAAGCTAAAGCAACTCTTGAAACAGAAATTGCCAAACTTGAAGCTTTGAAATTGAAAGCGAAAGCATCTCAAGAAGACTACACTCGTGTCTTCGAAGCTTACCAAAAACTCGTTAAAGCGAAACAATGGGAAGAAACAATTCGTCGTGAACAAGAACGTATCAAACACGAAGAAGAAACTCGTCGCAACGAACCAGTTCGTCATGAACCAACTGAAAACAAAGTGATGAAGACAACTGTCCCAATCGTAACAGGAACACCTGGTGCAATCACACCGGCAACACCTCAAGTTAACCCAACTAAACAAGCAAACACGAAAGAATTACCGTCAACTGGTGAATCTGCAAGTGCACTTGGACTTATGGGCGTAGCTATGATGGCTCTAGGTTTTGTTGGATTGAAACGCAAACGCGAATCAAAATAAAAATTCTATTTAGGCTGGGGAAACCCAGCCTAAAATGATATAATTTTAAGAAAAAGATAGTTAAATGGGGAATTTTTTATGAAAAAGGTTATGATTTCACTACTGGCGGGTGCGTCCGTTCTAGCTCTGGTGGCTTGTACGCCCAAACGCTATGAACGCCAAAGTAAACCAAAGACAGCAACGTCATCAGCTGTCAAAAAAGAAAAGAAGGATACAGGTCAGAAGTATTATCAAGAGGTTTTGGAGCGGTATGCTAAGTATGATACTGCTCTTAAAAATGGGGATAAAGCAGGCCTCTTTGCGGAATTAGGTAAAATACAATCTGGTTCAGAAGAAAGCATCTATCTAGATGCTTTGGAGCGCTTAGGAACTCCGGTAACCTTCCAATACGCTTTTACAGACTTGAACAAAGATGGTGTGGATGAGCTCTTGGTGTCCAATCAATACACTGGAAACAAACAGTATGTTTCTGCTATCTATTACCTCAAGGGTCAAAAAGCTGAATTGCTCCATACAGCTTATACAGCTGCGGTGGGTGGTTATCGCTCCAGCTTAGAAGTTTTCGACAATGGACAAATCGTCTATGCCACTTGGCAATCTCTTAATCCAGAAATGGAATTGACCCTTTATTCGCTAGGAAAAGGGGAAGCCAAGGAAGAAAAGAAAGCAACCATTCAAATTGGTGGTGACCAAACAGCAGAACAAGCTCTTGGGATTTCAGCCAAGCAGTTGGACCTCAGTAAGCTGGACTGGAAAACTTTTGAAGGTTCAGGGGATTCCAAATCAGCAGCAAAATCGGAAGAGAAAAAATCGGAAAGCTTCCAAGTACAAGTCAGTGTGTCGGATCTCCGTATTCGAAAAGAGCCATCGACTTCTGCACCATCTGCGGGAATGATCGCAAAAGGAACTCACACCATTACGGAAACAGTAGAGGCAGATGGCCATACCTGGGGCAAATTGGAATCTGGACAAGGCTGGATCGCCCTTGAATTCACAACGCGCGTGGATGGTTCTAAATCAGCAAGCTCAAGTAAAAAAAGCAGCGGAATGAATATTCAAGAGATTCAGAACGGAAATTTCTCAAGTATCGCAGGAACCTGGAGAAATGGGAAAGGGATGAGTGTAACATTTGATGATAACGGTATATCAAAGATCAATGGTGAACCAACAGACCAGGTTGTAGACCGCTTTAATCATGAATTTGGATACTTAAGCAGTAGTGTTCATTCAACTGCCCCAGCTGGTGCTTCAGCAATGAGTTTTTTCCCAGCAGGTCAAGAGTTTCCCGCATCATTAAAATATGGAAATTTTTCTGTTGATAATAGCAAGGATATTATTTATTGGGGTCAAAATGTTATTTCAGATCAAAGCGACTTGTTCTATAAGGAAGACTAAAAAAGGTTAGAAAATTAACTTATATTTGCTAGTGGTCTCTTCATTGATACTGAGTAAATAGATTTTCTTTGATAGAGTAGGATAAAAAAATAGGAGATATTATGAAAAAATTTATTATTTTATTTTTAACAGTTGGTTCGATAATTTCCCTAGCAGCTTGTGCTCCCAAACGCTATGAGCGCAAGCACAGTCCAGTAGGAGCCTCATCGGTTAAAAAATCATCTGATAAAGCCCAAGAAAAAGAGCAAACCGAAGGAGATAAGTCAGATGAACATGATAAAGAAGCCATTGGGACCTTGTCAAAAGCGGACCAAGCGGATATCTATTCGATTATTGAAAACAGTGCGTCTTTGACCTATTCACTTCAGGTGCAACCGACTCGCTTGCTAGAGTTGAATAATGACCACGGCGCGGTTGATGGTTACCCACAAGACATGTTCATTGATTACTACAATACCTACACGCCTGGGACCTATAATCTGCAAGATGTCATTGATAAATTAGATGCAGAAGAAACATCGGACTCAATCCGCAGTCTTTCACAAGACAAGCTGATCCAGCTTACAAATGAAAAGAAAGACGGCTGGATCTATTCGACAAAAGACAAGGCCTTCTACGAAATTGTACCTGGTGGTCGTGGCGGAGCGATGCCACCGATGGAAATCCCTTCACCGGATGAATGGGTGATCAATGAAAATTCAGTTGAAGTGACCACATCGATCCAAGGGACTTCTGAACCATACAGACGTTTTGTCTTGAAACGAAACAATAAGGACTACAAGGGTGGAACACATAAAACACGCTTTTATGTCGACAGCACTGAATTCGCAAAATCGTAAAAATAATCAGAAGCTATATCTAGCTCTAAAATTTTTATATAGAACTTGCTGAAGAATCAAAGAAAAAGGCCCTCAAAGCCTTTTTCTTTTGGGCTTGAATATGTTAAAATAAAAGGTATACGTGCTTGGATACAAAGATGAGGATATAACAGACAGATAGGCTGTTGAAATTCCTATCTCGTTGAGTTGCTTGACGGCTTGGTATCTTGAGTAATTGAACCCGGCCGAAAAGCCGTGTAAAAAAGATAAACTGTCTTGTCTTCATCGAAGACTTCGTCAGTTTCCTATTTTTACTTTGCTTTTGACGGCCTTGGTATCTTGATAGTTGAACACGGGCTAAATCCCTAGTGAAAAAGATAGATTTCCTAGTGTGCGTGGCACACTGCGTCAATCTCCTATTTTCATACGGGATTCTTCACGCCCTTTGTATCCTGATGAACTGAATTTTGGCCTCATTTCTTAGGAAAAAAGATAAGCTTCCTAGCACTCATCGAGTGCGGCGTCACCTTCCTATTTTTCTACAGAAATGTTCGGCAAGCCGAACCGTCCAAAATATCTTGATCTTTGTAGGCAAGTCGTATAATTTTATCAATCCAAAGGGGATTACAATGACAAAACAAGTGTTTCAAACGACTTTTGCGGGTCGTGAGTTAATCGTAGAGACTGGTCAGGTTGCCAAGCAAGCAAATGGCGCTGTTGTCGTGCGTTATGGGGAGTCAACTGTCTTGACGGCTGCTGTCATGTCTAAGAAGATGGCAACTGGGGATTTCTTCCCACTTCAAGTCAACTACGAAGAAAAAATGTATGCGGCTGGGAAATTTCCTGGCGGCTTTATGAAACGGGAAGGACGTCCTTCTACTGATGCGACTTTGACAGCGCGTTTGATTGACCGTCCAATCCGTCCAATGTTTGCGGAAGGCTTCCGTAACGAAGTGCAGGTGATTAACACAGTCCTTTCTTACGATGAAAATGCATCTGCCCCAATGGCAGCCATGTTTGGTTCATCATTGGCCTTGTCTATCTCAGACATTCCATTTGACGGACCTATCGCTGGGGTACAAGTGGGCTATGTTGACGGAGAAATCGTCATCAACCCAACGCAAGAACAAGCCGAGCGCTCGCTTCTTGAATTGACAGTAGCTGGTACCAAACACGCTATCAACATGGTAGAGTCTGGCGCTAAAGAATTGTCAGAAGAAATCATGTTGGAAGCTCTTCTGAAAGGGCACGAAGCTGTTAAAGAATTGATTGCCTTCCAAGAAGAAATCGTAGCAGCAGTTGGGAAAGAAAAAGCAGAAGTAGAATTGCTTCACGTGGACGCTGACTTGCAGGCTGAAATCATTGCAGCCTACAACAGTGACCTCCAAAAAGCAGTCCAAGTAGAAGAAAAATTAGCTCGTGAAGCTGCGACTCAAGCGGTTAAAGACCAAGTGACAGCCGTTTACGAAGAAAAATATGCAGACCACGAAGAATTTGACCGCATCATGCGGGATGTGGCTGAAATCTTGGAACAAATGGAACACGCAGAAGTGCGCCGTTTGATCACAGAAGACAAGGTACGTCCTGACGGTCGTAAGGTTGATGAAATCCGTCCTTTGGATGCACAAGTCGACTACCTTCCCCGCGTACATGGTTCAGGCCTCTTTACTCGTGGACAAACGCAAGCCCTTTCTGTTTTGACCTTGGCACCAATGGGTGAAACGCAAATCATCGATGGTTTGGATCCAGAGTACAAGAAACGCTTTATGCACCACTACAACTTCCCACAATACTCTGTAGGGGAAACTGGTCGTTACGGTGCGCCTGGTCGTCGTGAAATTGGTCACGGTGCTCTCGGTGAGCGTGCCCTTGCTCAAGTATTGCCAAGCTTGGAAGAATTCCCATATGCCATCCGTTTGGTAGCAGAAGTCTTAGAATCAAATGGTTCTTCATCTCAAGCCTCTATCTGTGCGGGAACGCTTGCCCTTATGGCTGGTGGTGTGCCAATCAAGGCACCAGTAGCTGGTATTGCCATGGGTCTGATCTCAGATGGAAACAACTATACCGTATTGACAGATATCCAAGGTTTGGAAGACCACTTTGGAGACATGGACTTTAAGGTTGCAGGTACGCGTGACGGGATTACAGCCCTTCAAATGGATATCAAGATCCAAGGGATTACTGCAGAAATTTTGACTGAAGCACTTGCTCAAGCCAAGAAAGCTCGTTTTGAAATCCTTGATGTCATCGAAGCAACCATTCCAGAAGTGCGTCCAGAATTGGCGCCAACTGCTCCGAAAATTGATACCATCAAGATTGATGTCGATAAGATTAAGATTGTCATCGGTAAGGGTGGAGAAACCATCGATAAGATCATCGCTGAAACAGGCGTTAAGATTGATATCGACGAAGAAGGAAACGTGTCTATCTACTCGAGCGACCAAGCTGCCATTAACCGCGCTAAAGAAATCATTGCTGGTTTGGTCCGTGAAGCCAAAGTGGATGAAGTCTACCATGCCAAAGTGGTTCGGATCGAGAAATTTGGTGCCTTTGTCAATCTCTTTGACAAGACGGATGCCCTCGTTCATATCTCTGAAATGGCTTGGACTCGTACCAACCGTGTCGAAGACTTGGTAGCGATTGGCGATGAAGTCGATGTCAAGATTATCAAGATTGATGAAAAGGGTCGTGTCGATGCTTCTATGAAGGCACTATTGCCACGTCCGCCAAAACCTGAACATTCAGAAGAAAAAGGTGAAAAGGGTCCTCGTCACGGCGATCGTCCTCGTCACCACAATAAAGACCACAAACCTAAAAAAGACTTTACCATTACACAAAAAGATTCAGAATAAGCATTAGAAAAGGAGGAGCACGGTATGGGATGGTGGCGTGAAACCATCAATATTGTAAAAGAAAATGACCCAGCAGCGCGTACCTCGCTGGAGGTCCTTTTGACCTATCCAGGCGTCAAAGCTCTGGCAGCTCACCGTGTTTCCCACTTTTTGTGGAACCATGGCTTTAAGCTCTTGGCGCGGATGCACAGCCAATTCTGGCGTTTTTGGACTCAGATCGAGATCCATCCAGGTGCGACCATTGCTTCTGGTGTCTTTATCGACCATGGAGCGGGCCTCGTTATCGGGGAAACAGCCATTGTTGAAAAAGGCGTTATGCTCTACCATGGGGTGACCCTTGGGGGAACAGGAAAGGATGTCGGCAAACGCCATCCGACGGTACGTGAGGGAGCCTTGGTTTCCGCCCATGCTCAAGTCATCGGCCCGGTGGAAATTGGAGCCAAGGCCAAAGTCGGAGCAGGGGCTGTCGTGGTCTCCGATGTACCGAGTGATGTGACCGTTGTCGGTATTCCTGCCAAAATTGTTCGTGTTCACGGCAAAAAGGATGAGCCAATCATTCACCAAGAAGAAGAAAAACGGGAATACTACATGAATAAGATGGAGCATGCTAAGGAAGCCAGCCATCGGTCTTCGAGCTTGTAAGGAGATCGCTACGTGATTCAATCAACCAATACATTGAATGACCACCAACTACTGGAAGCAAAGGCCCTTATTGCCATCTGTCAGAAGTATGACGGAACGTTTCGGGATCCTTATCTCTCCAATATGCTCAATTTTGACCCCGATATGCTGGCCTTTTTCCTTTATTATGAAAAAGGTGAACTTGTTGGCCTATTAACCGTCTATGCGGATGATCAAGATGTGGATGTGGCGATCCTGGTCCACCCCAATCATCGTCGACAGGGAATTGCGCGTGCTTTGTATGGAAGTTTTGAGAAAGAAACGGCATCTTATCCAATTGAGTCTGTGACTTTTCAGACAGAGCGTATTTTTCTAGAGAATCATCCTGATTTTGCCAGCAATTGGGGACTGGTTGAGGATGACGAAACAGAAACCTGGTTAGGACGTGATCGAACCGCTTATGCATTAGATTCCCGTTCGGATGTCGATGTGCTCTTGGCAGAACCTTCTTATCTTGAAACCATTGCCCAGCTCCACCACCAAACCTTTTCAGATGAAGTGGAAGCACCGGAAGTGAGCCACAGATACATTTCTGAGGCCTTGAAGGATCCTGATAGTCTGCTGTACATATTACTCAAAGAAGGTCAAGTGATTGGCGTTTGTACGGTCGATGTATCTGGAAAATGCAATTACCTTTATGGACTTGCGATTGCTGAAGTCTATCGTGGGCAAGGCTACGGAAGCTATTTGGCAAAATCCCTCATCAACCAACTCATGGAGCAAAATGATAAGGCATTTCAGATTGCAGTGGAAGATAGCAATGTAGGTGCCAAACGCTTGTATGAAAAGATTGGCTTTGTCACACAGACTCAGGTGGTTTACTTGAAGCCAAAAGAGTAGAAACAGAAAGGAAATGAAGCGTGTTAAAAATTTATGATACTATGTCTCGTGATTTGCGAGAATTTATCCCCATCGAGGAAGGAAAGGTCCGCATGTATGTCTGTGGGCCAACGGTTTACAACTATATCCACGTAGGGAATGCCCGTTCAACGGTAGCCTTTGACACGATTCGTCGCTACTTTGAGTATCGTGGCTACGAAGTTGCCTACATTTCCAACTTTACAGATGTGGACGATAAGATCATTAACCGTGCCAAAGAAGAAGGCATTACTCCACAGGAAGTGGCAGACAAGTATATTGCGGCCTTCCGTGAGGATGTAACGGCTCTTGGCGTGAAACCTGCAACCCGCCACCCTCGTGTGGTCGAGTTTATGGATGACATCATTCGTTTTGTCAATGATTTGATCGAAAAAGGCTATGCTTATGAGAGTCAAGGCGATGTTTATTTCCGTGTGGAAAAATCCCACAACTATGCAAAATTAGCCAATAAAACCTTGGAAGATTTGGAACTAGGAGCTTCAGGTCGGACAGATGAGGAAACAGCTCGCAAGGAAAATCCAGTCGACTTTGCCCTTTGGAAAGCTGCCAAACCAGGTGAGATTTCTTGGGACAGCCCTTGGGGACCTGGTCGTCCGGGTTGGCACATCGAGTGTTCGGTCATGTCGACGGGAATTTTAGGGGATACTATTGATATCCACGGTGGTGGAGCCGACCTTGAGTTTCCACACCATACTAATGAAATCGCTCAATCAGAAGCTAAGACCGGAAAAACTTTTGCCAACTACTGGATGCACAATGGCTTTGTCAATATTGATAATGTCAAGATGTCCAAGTCCTTAGGCAACTTTATCACCGTGCATGATGCATTGAAGACTATCGACGGCCAAGTGCTTCGCTTCTTCTTTGCGACCCAGCACTACCGCAAGCCCATTAACTTCACAGAAAAAGCGGTGCGCGATGCGGAGACCAACCTCAAGTATTTGAAAAATACCTATGAGCAACCGTTCACAGGAGAAGTGGATCCAGCAGACTTACAAAGCTTTGTGGACAAGTTTATCGCGGCTATGGATGAAGATATCAATGCGGCAAACGGCATCACTGTCGTCTTTGAATTGGCTAAATGGATCAATTCTGGTCACTACAATCAAGAAGTCAAGGATGCCTTGACCAAGATGTTAGAAGTCTTTGGAGTGGTCTTTGTCGAAGAAGTCTTGGATGCAGATATTGAAGCCTTGATCGCTGAACGTCAGGAAGCGCGGGCTAAGAAAGATTTTGCGCGAGCAGATGCCATTCGCGATCAATTGGCTGCGCAAGGAATCAAGCTCTTGGATACAAAAGAAGGTGTAAGGTGGACACGTGATTGATGTCAATCTAATCAATGGGATTGCCCTTGCCTTTGAGGGAGATGCGGTCTATTCCATGTATATTCGCAGACACCTGATTTTTCAAGGTATGACCAAGCCTAATAAGCTTCACCAGGCTGCCACCCGCTATGTCTCTGCTAGGGCTCAGGCCAGCTTGATTGAAAGCATGCTGGAGCAAGAAATTCTGACGGAAAAAGAGTTGGAGATCTACAAGCGCGGTCGCAATACCAATAGCCATACCAAGGCCAAAAATGCGGATGTCGTGACCTATCGCATGTCGACGGGCTTTGAGGCTGTCATGGGCTATCTCCATATGACGGGGGAGTTCTCTCGTCTAGAAGAGCTGATTGACTGGTGCATCCAGCAAGTAGAAGAAGGAAGAAAGCAGTGAAAAATATCAGAGAGTGGTTTCCTCATGCAGAGGTGACGGATCAAGCCAATCCACCAGCTGGTTATGTAGCCATTCCCCTTCAGGCTCATCAATGGCTGCTGCTGAAGGAAGAAGAGCTAACCGAGCGAGAAAAACAATTGATTTCCTGGTTGGGTGGTGAAGAAGAGGTTGCCCCTAATCCTTGGTACCAGTACCTGATCGATGGAAAGGGAGAAGCCCCTCAAGTCATCAAAAAAATGCAGCTCGTCTATTGCCACCTCTCGCATTCAACAGCAGAAGGGACGGCTTCTTGGTTAGAGATGATGCAGACACTCTTGCCCAACTTTCGGGCAGTCTTGCAACTGAGTGGACAGGACTATGTACTCATTCTAGATCAAGAGCAGTCGCTGGTTGTGGCTGATATCTTAAAAGATACCGTCTCTGCCATGGAGTATGATTTCAACATTCGCTTATCCATCATGGTCGGGCAAATATGGACTGAGTCAAAAGCTGGGAAAGTATCTCCGGTTATCCGAGCAGAACAGGCCGTCTTTCGAGCTTGGATTCGAGAAGGTCATCAAGGTGTCTATCGCTTTTCTCAACTCTATCTGTGGGGAATCGAGCAGGCAGATTTGGATCTCACTCCAATCAAGGCAAGTTTGCATCAGTTGATTGAAAGTCAAGATCAATTGCAAGACATCATTGTTGCTCTTTGGGACAATGGGGCAGTTGTAACCAAGGCCGCCCAGCAACTCTATCTCCACCGCAATTCGCTCCAATACAAGATTGACAAGTGGGAGGAGTTGACGGGTCTTCAGTTGAAAAATCTGACAGATCTAGCCCTGTGCTATCATTTGGTCTTACCAGATGTGATTTAAACGAAATAAATCCAGAGTTTTGTGCAACTTGCACAAAACTCTTTTTCTTTTTTGTGAGACTTGCCATAGATTTGTAAAACGTTTTCATTTACAATAGAACTATAAAAATCAAAGGAGTACCATCATGGTAGAATTGAATCTTAGTCACATTTATAAAAAATATCCAAATAGCGAACATTACTCAGTTGAAGACTTCAACTTGGACATCAAAGACAAAGAATTTATCGTTTTCGTAGGTCCTTCAGGATGTGGTAAATCAACGACTCTTCGTATGATCGCTGGTCTTGAAGACATCACAGAAGGTGAATGTTCAATCGATGGTACTGTTGTAAACAACGTGGCACCTAAAGACCGTGATATCGCCATGGTATTCCAAAACTACGCTCTTTACCCACACATGACTGTGTACGATAACATGGCATTTGGTTTGAAATTGCGTAAATACAGCAAGGAAGATATCGACAAACGTGTACAAGAAGCAGCTGAAATCCTTGGCTTGAAAGAATTCTTGGATCGTAAACCAGCTGACCTTTCTGGTGGTCAACGTCAACGTGTAGCCATGGGACGTGCTATTGTCCGTGATGCAAAAGTATTCTTGATGGACGAACCTTTGTCAAACTTGGATGCGAAACTTCGTGTATCCATGCGTGCTGAAATTGCGAAAATCCACCGTCGTATCGGAGCTACAACGATCTACGTAACTCACGACCAAACAGAAGCGATGACATTGGCTGACCGTATCGTTATCATGTCTGCTACTAAAAACCCTGCAGGTACTGGTACAATTGGACGTGTAGAACAAATCGGAACTCCACAAGAAGTGTACAAAAACCCAGTCAACAAATTCGTAGCTGGATTCATCGGAAGCCCTGCGATGAACTTCATTAACGTGAAATTGGAAGGTGGACACATCGTTGCTAATGGATTGAATTTGAAAGTTCCAGAAGGTGCTTTGAAAGTCTTGAAAGAAAAAGGCTATGATGGTAAAGAATTGATCTTTGGTATTCGTCCAGAAGACGTGAATACAGAAGCTGCATTCCTTGAAACTTTCCCAGAATCAGTTGTGAAAGCTACGATCTCTGTGTCTGAGTTGCTCGGTTCTGAATCTCACTTGTATTGCCAAGTTGGTGACAACGAATTCATCGCTAAAGTGGATGCGCGTGACTACCTTGGAACTGGTGCAACCATCGAACTTGGATTTGACTTGAACAAAGCTCACTTCTTCGACAAAGAAACTGAAAAAACAGTATACTAATACCTACTGATACTATAGAGACTGAGACGATTTGTCTCGGTCTCTTTCATTTTAAGGAGACAAAATATGGAAAAAGACTGGTGGAAGGGGAAAGTTGCTTACCAGATCTACCCAAAAAGCTTTAAAGATAGCAATGGTGATGGTGTTGGGGATTTAAACGGCATCACGGAGAAACTCGATTACCTTCAAGACTTAGGAATTGATATTCTCTGGCTTTCCCCTATTTACAAGAGTCCGTTTATTGACCAGGGCTATGATATTTCAGACTATTATGCCATTGATCCCCTCTTTGGGACCATGGAAGATATGGAAGAGTTGATTGCGGAAGGTAAGAAGCGGGGCATTTTCATCATTATGGACTTGGTGGTTAACCACTGTTCCAGTCATCACGAGTGGTTCCAAAAGGCTTTAGCAGATCCAGATGGTCCTTATGCGGACTACTTTTACTTCATCGAAAGTGACAAAGAACCCAACAACTGGGAAAGTTACTTTGGGGGTAGTGTTTGGGAGCCGGTTCCTGGCACCAATAAGTACTATCTCCATTCTTTCCATAAGGACCAGCCAGACCTCAATTGGCAAAATCCTGTCTTGCGCGAAGAAATTTACAAGATGATCAACTGGTGGTTGGACAAGGGAATTGCGGGCTTTAGGATCGATGCTATTATCAATATCAAAAAAGATCTAGAATGGCGTTCTCTTCCGTCTGATCGCGAAAATGGCTTGGTCCCAGTACCGGAGTCTCTAGTGAATGCCCAATCGATTGAACCGTTCTTGCAAGAGTTAAATGAGCGAACCTTCGCCAAGTATAATGCCTTCACAGTAGGGGAAGTGTTCAATGAAACCGACGAAGAATTGCATTTCTTCATCGGGAAAGACGGTGTCTTCTCTTCCATCTTTGACTTTAAACAAACCATGCTGGGGCAAGAAGGAAAAGGCTGGTTTGACCATGCTCTTCCAACAGCAGATGAACTCAAGGAAAGTATTTTCAAAGCCCATGAGCGCGCGGATAGCATTGGGGTTCTTTCGACCATTATTGAAAACCACGACGAACCTCGTGGCGTGTCCCATTATATTGCGGAAGGTCCGGTAAACGATACCAGTAAAAAAGCTCTAGGAACCATTCAGGTTTTGCGTAAGGGAATTCCTTTTATCTATCAAGGCCAAGAAATTGGAATGGAAAACCAAGTCTTTGAATCGGTGGAGGATTTTGATGATATTGCGACCATCAATGGTTATCATGTTGCGAAAGAAGCTGGTTTGAGTGAGGAAGAAGCCTTAGCAGTGATTGCCAACTACAGCCGAGACAATGCGCGGACACCGATGCAGTGGTCAGCGGAGCCAGGTCTGGGCTTTAGCGATGGACCAGCCTGGTTGATCAGTCCCAAACCAGATTATTCCATTAATGTGGAAGACCAGGAAAAGGATCCAGATTCTATTTTGAATTATTACCGTCAGCTGACGGCCTTGTATCGTCATCCCCTCTATGGGAATACCATCCGGTTTGGAGATATGATCCCAGCTTATCGGGACCGTGAGAATATCATCGCCTTCGAACGCCGTGGGGACAAGCGTCTCTTGGTGATTAGTAATTTCCAAAATCGCCAGGCCACTTTGGAGTTACCAGCTCCGATTAAAACGCTCGTTTTAAATAATACTGCTGGGTTGTTCCAAGAAGGAGACCAAGTATTAGAATTGGTCCCTTACCAAACTGTTGTGTTGGAATTGGTGGAATAGAAAAGAACCTTCGTTTCTGCGAAGGTTCTTTTCATGTCATCCAAGTCTAAGCCTGGAACTTATTCAACTTCTTTCTTTTTCAAGAGGAGGAGGCCTCCGCTAATGGCTAACAAGAAGCCTGAAAGAATGAAGTGCGCCCTTGTGTCTTCTCCAGTTTGTGGCAATTGTGCCTTGGATGGACTTTCTTGGAAGCTTTGTCCCACTTGGTAAGTCAAGTCTTGCACACTTTCTCCATTTTCAGTTGTCATTTCTTTTTGTGGAAGGAGAACTTTAGGAGTCTCCTTCTTGGTCAAGATTGGCTGTGGAGTGGTTGTTTGGTTATGAATTGGAACCACCACTTGGTCTGGTGCTTTAGCTGGAATGTGATCCATCAAGCTAGCCAACTTGCTGCCAAAGATCGCATTGGTTACCCAGCGGAAGAAGTGGACAGGGTGTTGACGGTTGGTTGGATTTCCGGCATAGACAAAGAGTGGTTGTCCCATCAGTTCTCCAGAGATCGCCATGACTTTGTTGGCCAGAACATCGTTATGTGGCCACCAACCTGCAATATAATAATCGCTCGGAGCGATGCTCATCAAGGTTTTGAAATGCTCTGGAACCTTTTCAATCCAGTTTCCTGAGTTGGAGTAGAAGAGGGTATTCTTCTTGTAACCGCTGGTCAGTGGATCTTGGTCATCGATGATGGCCTTCATCAAGCCCTCGTAGTCACTGCCACCTTTTAGTTTTTCAGCGTCAAATCCTGCAAGAACTCCCAATTTTTCCAGTTTTTGCATGGCTTCCCCACCAATGACGAGAGTCGGTTTCTTACCAAAGATGGAAGCGTCAAAACGATTGCTTTCCAAAATAACAACATCCGCTTCTTCTGGAGTATTGACGATTTGGAAACCTAATTTTTCAAGGACTAGACTGGTATGAGCAGGCGCATCGACTCCAGCCCAATTATAGTGGTAGTTTGGAGAGTAGACCTTCATCGGTTTCAAGGTTGGCCCGCTTGGTACCTTGTAGAGGGCATCACCATAGATGGCATAGTTTGGCAGGAGCGAAGCAAAGGTATCGCGGTCAACGATGTAGCCATCATCTGTTAGGTAGACAGATTTTCCTTGCGCAATGGCCTGGTTGATAGCTTTAACGGCACTGGCTGAGGTATTTGCGATCACATAGTAAGGAGCTTTTGGATCGATTTCTGAAGTTCGAGTGGCACGGGTAGCTGTGACTTCCCCTAGTTTGCCTGTAAAGAGCCCGTCCTTGAAGACTGGTTCTGCTTTGAACCCTCTCATATCAGGGAAGTTGACGAGAAGTTCCGCATACATAGCAGCCCAGGCAGATTCATTGGAACCTTTGTAGAGGATATGGTTGGCATAGCCCCGTTTGGCTTGGGCCATGTCAATGACCAAGTCCCCTTTTTTATAGTTGCCAATATCTTCTTTGAGTTCTTTGACGAGGACACCATTGCGTTTGAAGTAGTCGATCATATTGAAGGCTTCTTGGGCGTCATTGTCCTTGTCGAGACCCATTGGGATGACGTAGTAGTCTGGGAAGAATTTTGGACGACCGTTTTTCACACGTCCAACGATTTCCCCATTTGGGCCGACCAGTTCATTTTCTGCTTTTGGATCTTCAATCTTGTTGAGACCACGTAAGTAGAAGTTGAGCCGCATCTCAAGGAGTTTGTCTGGATCTTGGTTGAGGAAGTCAATGCCGCCGAGGACAGCATTGCGTCCAGCCTTATAGGATTCTTGGTTGGATTCTGGGATTTCAATGGTGTGACCCAAGATGCCGTGATAGACAGCATAGACACCTGTATAACCAGAGAAGGAATCATCCCAGCCATCTCCCCAATCCAGTTTTGGAATGATGTAGCTGTCGTATTTGGAATTGGCAACCCCTGCGCGGCCCATATGGTGGGCATTTTCTAGCATGAGGTTGGACATGAGGTCGTATTCAAAGTTCGGATCATGTGGAGGTGTTGCAGGCTCGATTAAGAATTCTTTTACAAAACCGTGTAAGTCGTAGAGAGCGATCGGATTCCACTTGTTGATCATTTGGATGACGGTACGAACTTCAGGGTTGGTTTGGTAGCTTGCATCCCGGTTTGGATCGAGCCCGTTTGCTAGGGCTCGCAGGTTGAGAGCATCCCCATCTGGGTTTTCCGTGAAGTCAAATAAGAAGATGAATTTATTGAGCAAGCTTGGAATGTCTAGCGTGACAGTTTTAGCATTTCCAGCTTCATCTGTGGTGTTAAAGGTCACCTTTTCCTTGGTCGCAAAGGTATTAAAGAGGCCTGTGATGATATCAATGCCAGGCTGCTCATCCGCGTGGGTGTTGTGGACTAAGACAGGTAGTTTGTAATCCAAGGTCTTGTCCTTCAGTGCAGCCAGCATTTCGCTTGGTTTGGTCAAAGCTGTAGGATTGGTGCTAGACAGGTAGTGATCGATGCTGGCTTGGTCCTTACTCACAATTCCCATCTTCATGTCCCGGCCTTGGGCGCTCTTACCAAGGGTTTCTAACTGCACCAAACGATCGGGTTTCGCTTCTTCCTTGGATTTTTCGATAGCAGCGAGCATCTCTTCATGTGTATGGTAGTCTTGGTAAGGTCGAAAAACAAGAGTTTTATTGATGGTCACACCCAAGTCTGCATTGGTTCCGACCAGCTCATGATTGCCGATGTAGTTGCGGTAAGTCCGGCGGATATTATTTGGGCTCCGAAGACTAAGATCTTCACCAAAGAGATCTTTCACTTCCATATGGAGATCCAAATCATTGCCGTTTGCAGTCTCTGTGATAGTAAGGAATGGATCCTTGCTCAGGGTTCCAGTCTCCATATCCCAGGTTTTCCACTCCGAGAGAGGCTTGTTGTCCAAGGTCCAGTTGATCTTGCCAGCAGCTTGGGCTTTTTCTTGGACTTTGTCATCAATCGTGCTCTTTTCAGAGAGATAAATGGTGCTATCAGCCAATCGTGTCGCTTGGTCAGCGGTCGTTGCAGCACGGTTAGTGCTTGGACTAGCGGCTGGAGCAACTTCTGTAGTAGAAGCCACATCAGAAGTCGCTGCTGCTTCCGCAGAAGTGGCAAGGGCTGCGGTGTCTCCTTTTTCAGCTGTAGCAGGACTGGCAGTCTCAGCTGTCACAGCTTGCTCAGTAGCGGGTGTCGCTTCAAGGACCGTGCTCGGTTCCGTTTGAGGCGCTTCTAAGCTATCGGCTGATACTTGGCTATGAACGATGACAGAAAGCAAGACAGCAGCCGAGAGGCTGAGCGTCGTAGTGTACAAATGTTTCTTATACGAAGACTTCATATAGAAGACTCTCCTTAAAAAGTTATTTTCTTGTTCTAGTATACCATTTTAGGAAAGCGTTTTCAACAGTTCCCGCAATAAAAAAGCCTTTGCATTTGGCAAGGGCTTCTCTGTCTATACTGTTTCCTCATGGAATTGTTGGTAAAAATCAACCTTGACCTGGATGAAAGTTTCTAAGTCTCTTAAGAGTTGGAGTAAGGTAGCGCGTGTTTCAAATTCCTCACGAGTCTTAGGAAGAGGGCGTTCGCGGAAGATCGCCAAATACTGAGTAATATCATCAAGAAGATCTTGGGCAGGATTTTCCTGACTTAACTGTTGAGCCGTCTTCTTAAAAAGTTGAGCAAGGATCATACTTTCACTCGCCGCCAACTGACAGCGGTTAACGTTTTCTGCCATATCTCGCAGGATATCGTTTTGCCGCTTGCGCATTTCGAAGTAGTGAATATGGTAGTTGGTTTGGTGAAAGAGGTGGTTGGAATGGTCCAGATAGACCAGATTTAAAGCGTCCTTTAGGATACTATCCAATTCCTTGATCAAGCGGGCATCGTTGCGACCATCCCCTTTACCAAGTAATTCCGCAAAACGGGCAAGAATCTTCTTTAGTTGGTCTTCGACAACATCATGATAGTGATCGATCGCTGCCTGGTGAGAGGGCATATAGAGATTGGCTAGTAAGGCAAAGCTGGTTCCTATTAAAAAGAGGGCAAGTTCATTGAGCAAGAGCCCCCAGGAAGTAGACTGCTCAATCAAGAGATGGGTGACGAGGACCGTACTAGGGGTGATGCCGATCTGCCAGCCCATTAGAAAGGCGCATGGAACATAGAGAGCGATAAAGACTCCCAGTGCCCAAAGGTTGAAGCCAAAAAAGGAAAAAGCGAGACTTCCGATCACAAGGGCCAGCAAAGTCGACATAAAACGCTGATAGGCTTGCTTGATCGTACTGCGACGCGTATCAGAGATACTCAAGATGGCAATGACGCCAGCTGAGATGGCATAGGTCAAGCCCAGAGCATAAGCAAGGGCAGCTGCTAAACAGGTGGCCAAGGTGAGCTTGATGGTTCGTTGAAAAAGAGGCATGGCTTCCTTTCTATTTTGCTGGTTTCGCTGAGATAGATTTCATTTCATTATATCATGAATTGGCCTCATCCTCCTTTCTTGTGGTATACTAGTTCTATGGAAAATAACGATATCGTATACGGTGTCCACGCAGTCACCGAAGCTTTACAAGCCAATACAGGCAATAAATTATATATTCAAGAAGACCTCCGAGGAAAAAATGTCGACAAGATCAAGGCCTTAGCAGCTGAAAAAAAAGTGTCGATTTCTTGGACGCCAAAGAAAACCCTGCAGGAAATGACAGAAGGAGCTGTTCACCAAGGCTTCGTTCTTCGAGTGGCAGCCTTTGCTTACACAGACTTAGCAGCGATTCTGAAACAGACAGCCAAAGAAGAGAACCCGCTTTTATTGATTCTCGATGGTTTAACGGATCCGCACAATCTTGGATCTATCTTACGGACAGCTGATGCGACCAATGTCTCAGGCGTCATCATTCCTAAGCACCGTGCAGTCGGGGTAACCCCAGTGGTTTCAAAAACTTCTACTGGAGCAGTGGAACACATTCCCATTGCGCGTGTGACTAATCTTAGCCAAACCTTAGACAAGCTAAAGGAAGAAGGCTTCTGGATCTTTGGAACCGACATGAACGGCACGCCATCTCACCAGTGGAATACGGCTGGCAAGTTAGTCTTGATCATTGGCAATGAAGGAAAAGGGATCTCAACCAATATCAAAAAGCAAGTCGATGAGATGATCACCATTCCTATGAATGGCCATGTTCAAAGCCTCAATGCCAGTGTGGCAGCAGCCATCCTCATGTATGAGGTCTTTCGCAACCGACTATAAATAGTAGAAAGGCAATGATATGAAACGAAAAATCTTATTGGTTGATGGCTACAATATGATTGCCTTCTGGCAGGAGACCCGCCAGCTCTTTCAAAAAAGTGAGCTCGATGCGGCGCGCAACATCCTCCTGCAAAAACTGAGCCATTATGCTAGCTTTGAAGGGATCGAAGTCATCTGTGTCTTTGATGCCCAGTATATGCCAGGAGTGCGGCAGACCTATGAGGAGTTCAATGTTCAGGTGGTCTTTACAGGTGAGGATGAGACGGCAGATGACTATATCGAGCGCTTGGCGGCAGAGCTCAATACGCCCCTCCACCAAGTATCGGTAGCGACCAGTGACTTAAATGAGCAATGGACCGTCTTTGCTCAAGGAGCCCTTCGGGTATCTGCTAGAGAGTTAGAAAAACGGGTCGCAGTCGTCAAAGGAAACCTCAATCAGGCGCAGCGAGTGGTCAACGATCAAAAACCACCCATGCGACCACTCGATCACGAAGTATTGCGACAATTACAAGAAATGATGGGAGACAAGTAATGACATTTTCTATTTTGACAGATTCGACCGCAGATTTAGATCAGAACTGGGCCAAGGAACACCAGGTGACCATTCTTGGGTTGACCATTGAGTTAGATGGGACGGTTTACCAGACAGTTGGCGAAGGTCAATTGACCAGTCCTGAGCTTTTAGAAGCCATGAAAAATGGGGCCAAACCGACAACCAGTCAGGTCAATGTGGGCCAATTTCAGGAAACCTTTGAACAATTTGCCAAAGAAGGGAAAGATCTGCTTTATGTGGCCTTTTCATCGGTCTTATCTGGGACTTATCAGAGTGCAGTCATGGCACGAGACCTGGTTTTAGAAGACTATCCAGAAGCCGTGATCGAGATTGTCGATCCGAAGGCTGCTGGGATTGGAGAGGGATATCTGGTCATGCGGGCAGTAGCTGCGCGTGATGCAGGCCGTTCATTAGCAGAAGCCAAAGAAGAGATTATAGCTCTAGCGCCAAAACTGCGGACTTATTTCCTCGTCGATGATCTCTACCACCTCATGCGTGGAGGCCGTCTCTCAAAAAGTGCTGCGATCATGGGAAGTTTGGCCAGCATCAAACCCATTCTCTGGATAGATACGGAAGGGAAATTAGTCCCAATTAGCAAGGTTCGGGGACGCAAAAAAGCTGTCCGAGAATTACTGGAGTTGATCAAGGCAGACATCGGCGGAAGCACAGCCTTGGTGTCTTATACCAACGATCTAGAAGGAGCAGAGGCACTGAAGCAAGAAATGCTTGCGCTTGAAGGCATCGATGAAGTTCTCGTGATGCCTCTTGGACCGGTTATTTCAGCTCACGTCGGCCCGAATTCCTTGATTGGATTTGTCATTGGAAAAGAAAATCGCAAATAATTTTCCAAATCGGTTGACTTTTATCTTAGAATTTTGATACAATAGTAGGCGGTATTGTTTACCCCATTTGTAAGGCCCCGGAACCTTTCAAATAACTCGCGGACCGGAACATCCGCCCTGTAAACAAAAACGACATTCATATAGGAGAAATCATGAACAAAACTACATTCATGGCTAAACCAGGCCAAGTAGAACGCAAATGGTACGTTGTTGACGCAACTGATGTACCTCTTGGACGCCTTTCAGCAGTTGTTGCTAGCGTGCTTCGCGGAAAAAACAAACCAACATTCACACCTCACACTGATACAGGTGACTTCGTAATCGTTATCAATGCTGAAAAAGTTAAATTGACTGGTAAAAAAGCAACTGATAAGATCTACTACACTCACTCAAACCACCCAGGTGGATTGAAATCAATCTCTGCTGGTGAACTTCGTTCTAAAAATGCAGTACGTTTGATCGAGAAATCAGTTAAAGGTATGCTTCCACACAATACTCTTGGCCGCGCTCAAGGTATGAAATTGAAAGTATTCGTTGGAGCTGAGCACACTCACGCTGCACAACAACCAGAAGTTCTTGATATTTCAGGACTTATCTAAGGAAAGGAACAATAAAGTATGTCACAAGCACAATATGCAGGTACTGGACGTCGTAAAAACGCTGTTGCACGCGTTCGCCTTGTTCCAGGAACTGGTAAAATCACTGTTAACAAAAAAGATGTTGAAGAGTACATCCCACACGCTGACCTTCGTTTGGTCATCAACCAACCATTCGCAGTTACTTCAACTGTAGGTTCATACGACGTTTTCGTTAACGTTGTAGGTGGTGGATACGCTGGTCAAGCAGGAGCTATCCGTCACGGTATCGCTCGTGCCCTTCTTCAAGTAGACCCAGACTTCCGCGATTCATTGAAACGCGCAGGACTTCTTACACGTGACTCACGTAAAGTTGAGCGTAAGAAACCAGGCTTGAAAAAAGCTCGTAAAGCATCACAATTTAGTAAACGTTAAAACTTATTTAAACTTATTGAAAGCATTTCGTATCAAAAATACGGGATGCTTTTTCTGTTCACCCCAAATTTTTGTAACTAGGTGATACTTGAAATTAATACAAATTTGGTTGTTTTTGATAAATCTAAGCAACACTACATGATGAAGTGAAAGGGGATGAATCTTTGATAGTATTCACTTATTGTGAAATATGATATATTTATTAATTAGATGGATGAATACTTCTAGAGTTAAATATAGTATAATAGGGACATACTTTTTGGTTTATTTTTGTTTGTAGTCGGATTATGAAAGAATATCCAATATTATGCGATAAGATAGAATGTTACAAAAAAGAAAGGGGATGCAATCCGATGAAGAAAGACAGATTAATTGTATTGACAGATGCTGTTCTAGCAATTATTATGACCATCTTGGTTTTAGAGTTAGAAAAACCAACAACACCAAGTCTTGAAGCTTTTTGGGATTTACGGCAAAATTTCTTTGCTTGTTTTCTTTCCTTTTTCTGGTTGGGATCGTTATGGATGGCACTAAACACATTATGGGAAAAGGTTGAGAAAATTTCCTCAGAAATTATTTGGTGGAATTTGTTTCTACTCTTGGAGCGGCAGGAGTTCTCTTTGGAGAATTTCATGCCATCCAAGATACCAGTCTGAATGATGTGGTGGACCGGATCTATATAAATGTCAAGGATTTACCGTTTCAGTCCTTGGGAGCTTTAGCTAATATCCTGTCTGATATTAAGAAGGGACTGATTCAAGACAGTCATATCTGGTCTTTCTTCCAGTCATTTTTCAAACAATATCAGTTGATAATCAGCTTAAATCAGATCTATCAGTTTGTCTATCTTTCTCTGATGGAGATCATGTCCTATCTTCACTTTGATTATTGGAAAAAAACGGCTCGGTCAGGAGCTAGTATGAATAAGGAGAACAAATGAAACGTTTAAAAATGTTATGGCATATTATGCAGGTTACGGGTTTTACTCGGTTTGCTCTGAGTTTTGTGACCTTTGTTTTTGGGTCAGGAGGCGTGCTTTTCCTAGTTGAACCTGCTATCACAAATTACGGAGACGGTCTTTGGTATGCTTTTGTGACTTCGACGACTGTCGGCTACGGGGATCTCCTAGCTGTGACCTTGATTGGAAGGATTACCAGTGTCTTCTTGACGATTTATGGGCTCATATTTTTTGGCTGTTTATCAGCTGTTATTTTTAATTATTATACCAATTTAAATAAGGAAAGAGGAGAGGACAAATGACTGCCAATTATTCAACACGGGAATACCGTGAGAAATTATACGATGACCTTCATGTTCGATTGAGAGATACAGCGATTTTGATGTGTGCAATTTTTATTGCCTCTATCGGACTAAATATGAATTCAACAGCTGTCATTATAGGAGCCATGTTGATTTCACCTCTCATGACACCGATTGTTGGACTGGGATTCGGTTTAGCTATTTTTGATACGCGTTTAATCAAGC
>NZ_KV834640.1:77929-82142 GCF_001837905.1 Streptococcus sp. HMSC076C09 | reverse complement strand
TGATTGCACGAACCTCTCCAACCATTTGGGATGTCCTCATTGCTATTGCTGGTGGGATTGCTGGTGTGATCGGTTCAAGGAAAAAAGAAGCAAACAATATCGTGCCAGGAGTAGCCATTGCTACAGCTCTGATGCCGCCTATCTGTACTGCTGGCTATGGTTTAGCTAATGGGAATGTACGATTTTTATTGGGGGCTCTCTATCTTTTCTTGATCAACTGTGTCTTTATCATGCTAGCCAACATTGTTGGAACAAGAATTTTGATGAGAAAATCTCCTTTAACTTCATTTAAAGAGCTGAGCATTAAAATGAGAATTGGCTTGATATCTTTGATTGTATTGTTGATTCTTCCAGCTAGCTATTCGGCAGTTACTCTGACAATAGAACAAGCGCGCAAAGAAGGGATCAAACAGTTTGTAGGAAAAGAGTTCGCCAATTATACGGTTATTAATCAAGTCTACAAGTCAAGTAACAATGAATTGGTCTTGACGGTTGTTGGAGATCCGATTTCAGAAGAAGAATTAGAAACACTCCACCAAAAACAAGCCTCTTACGGTATTCAATCTGTTCAATTGAAAGTGAATCAAGTTCAGAACTCGCCAACATTAGATAGTGAAGCGACCAAGGAATTTTATGAAAACATTGACAAGTATATTGATCAAAAACTCTCTGAAAAAGATTCACAAAACGATCTCGTAAAAGAAAATGAAGCAGACAAGGATTGAGGACAATGAACTGAATCGGTTTTTACGCCGTGTTTTTCTTGTATCTTCCTCTTTCTTACTTATAGCAGGTTGTTTTTGCTTGAATAAGAAATAAATTAGAAGTTCTATCATCTAAGAAAAATGATGAACAAAAAATCATTTAACTAATGGTGTGAACGTTTAGTGTTTATCAGCTCCATTCTCTGTAATTTTGGGGGTAAAATCCACACCATTCGGATAAAATTAGTTGAATTTGATTGGAAAAAAGCTTTTATAAAAGCGGAGAAAAGTCTTGATATTACGCTGTTTTTAGTCCAACTGAAATTCATACTTTCCAAACCAGGCTTGAAGAAAGCTCGTAAAGCATCACAATTTAGTAAACGTTAAAACTTATTTAAACTTATTGAAAGCATTTCGTATCAAAAATACGGGATGCTTTTCTGTTTGGCTTAATGTTACAAATTAGCAATTATGTTATAATAAGTAATATGGTTGCATGCAAAAAATGGTGGATAATCAATTAGATCGGAGGCGACTAATGAGAAATAAGGTTACTAAAATAATTGCTATTGTAATAATTCTTATATTTGGAGGAACATATATGTATAATAAGCTGACTAAACCAAATCTTGGCCCCCAAACAGCCAAACTCTATCAGCATGGCTTTCGTTTGCTAGAAGAGCAACTAGGAACTTATATAAAAGAATATTACTCAGGGGTTGAAAAGATTGAATTTTCTCCAATCTACGTTACTGAGGAAGGGTCAACTTTCTCCAATGTCTATATTCGTCCAACTATTTATGATAACCATGGAAATAAAGCCACTCTTGGTACTGAAGTTAAAAATGTAATTTCAAGTGACATTGGTATCGTCTCACATATAATAGTTGATTTTGATGGAGATGGGAATGAAGTTATAGAATTAAAGGACTCAAATGGGAAATTTATTGATGTTTCCAATGAACAACACTTACCTAATGAAGTTAAACTGACTAGACAGCCTTTTATCGATGGAAATATCGAATTATTAGTTGAGGATGGTCAATTAAAAGGAGTTATGAAGAATGGTAAAGGGAGTCCGACTGCAGAAATTGTTTATAATATTAACTTGAGTAAAGGAGACTAATGATATGACTTTGTCTGATGAAGAAGTACAGAACTTACAGTTGGGGCTAAAAAGTAAAGTCAGAGAAAAGCCTGGTAAGATAATCCGTTATTATATAAACGAAGAGGAAAGATATTTCCAAATCGTTAACAGTATGGATGCCACTACTCAAGCAATTGCCTTTGTCCCTGTTGATGATCAAAAAGGTAATAATCCTAATTATCAGGAAACAACGATAGTTGTGGCGGGGACTCAGATTCCTTTTGAGCATTTAAAGTATTTTGATGAGCAAGGTTATTTTTGGAAAAAAGATTTCGATATTACGTTTTCTTTTTCAAATGCCATAGATTCTACAGTATTTGGCTTGACGGCTCAGGCAAAGGATATTGATAAATTTTACTTAGATACACAACAGAAGATTAAATCCAAAGATAAAAATGGTGTGATCTCTAACATGTCTGGGCATAGTCAAGCAGGACCTGGCGTAGCTTATACAGCTTCAAAGTATGGACTTAAAGAGAATCGGACTATTAAAGTTACAAATTTTATGGATTTCGCAGCTAAAAAAGCTGTAGATACAGGTGGTATTTCAAAGGAACAGGTAGCCTATCTTAATAAGAACGCTACGATCTATAGAGATAGTAGAAGGGACGTTGTTAATCTTGATGGTAATGGTGGTGCTGTTCCCTATGGTAAAACAATGATGTTTGAAGTCGTTGGAGACGAAGATGGACATTCACCTAGGACACCACATATGAAGGGTAATACTTTAGACATTGACTGGTATTATAAGCATAACCGTTTTGCTTCTGGCATGACAGAAAAACAAGTCCGAAAGATTGCAGAATATAAAACGAAAAAAATACTTGATTATTATAAAATAAAAGGTAATTATAATTTACCAGAGTATTACGTCAAAAAGTATCTAGATAATTACGGTCCTTTCGCTCCTGAACCAACTAAACAAGATTTGATTTCTTTAAATATCAAACAAATCAAAGAATTAAAGGATTCCTTGAAGACTAGTTCTGGTAGTAAAAAAATTAGTTTAAGAGAAGAATTGGTCCGAGTAAGTGCGGAAACCACGAAACTTCAAGCTGAAGTTTACGAGGAAAAAATTAAATCAAAAATTGAGTCTGAAAAGGAAAAAGTTTCTCAAAAAATTTCATCCCTTAAAACTGAAGCGTATAGTATTGCTCGTCACTTACCATCTAGCGAAGTAGAGGTTCTATTATCTGAACTAAGTTTAGATATTGCATGGAACAGTGTAAAAGAGTCAAACACTACCTCTGCGGCAAGCGATTATAAGAATAAAATGTCTCAAATTTCAGATAACCTAAATAAGGTTGCTGATAGAATTATTGAGAGTGATCAAATAGGTGCCAAGATTTTTAGCAATTAAAAGGAGTTAATGAATGATTGAACCGAATACTGAAGATCGATTAGAAGCAGAGCGCATAAAAATTGAATATATGAAAGTTCAAGAACGATTGGCAATCCAGGCCTTAGTTTCAACAACAAGAGCTGTCCTAACGGCAGAAGAAGCTATCTTACAAACATGGTTGGACTATCAGGCGTTTAAGATGCAGAATTTTTCCACTTTTCAAGTACCTGCTTCCCTAGAAGGAGGATTAACGGGGGATGCTGCTGATGCCATTAACAAAATTTTAACCGAAGTACCTAAACCGGATCTGTCCAGTCCAATACTTTAGGAGAATTCATGAATATCAATGATAAAATTAGTAAAGTCGAGAGTGATCATCAAGTTTTTAGAAGGAAAGTAGCAGAATATGAATTAGATTATCAAGATATGAAGCGAGATGCAAAAAGACTATCTGAGGATTTGACCGATCTTATCATCTCCTATTGTCATAACCATCATCAAGAACTTCCGATGCTTGAATTGTGGCAATTAGAAGAAAATAGAGATAACTTTGAAAAGAGAATTTCTAGGTTCGAGTCTAGATTAAACCAAACATATCAGGAAGAAAATCAACTTTACAATAAAAGCATGGAATCTCTTGAAAAAGAAAAGAAGAAGGTTTAACTCCTATCACTATTTATAATACTTTGAAATATTGCTTTCTCCAATTGTCTGAAAATTTGTGTAAATCCAAATTGAAAATAAACCAATTTTTGATAGCAATTCCTTTTATTATAAATACGTCAACTCGTTGTAAAGGTTGTTTGATCAAGATCTTTTGGAAAATCCAGATGTTGTTTTTTTCTCTACTTATTTTTCTAAAACTGGGAAAATCTGATATAATAAGCTTTATGGTGTGTTATATTAATACTTACAGAACTAAACTATTCCCCTATTTAAAAAATATTGATTCAGATTTTATGAAATTAAAAAGTAGATATTGTTCAGAAAAGCCTTGATAATACGCTGTTTTTAGTCCAA
>NZ_KV834640.1:63655-77829 GCF_001837905.1 Streptococcus sp. HMSC076C09 | reverse complement strand
GGTGTTCTTTTTGTATTTTCATACTAAATTGTGGCAGTTGACGTAGTTGTTGTGGCTTTAGCCACTTACAAATACGGCTGCAATTCGACGAAGTCAATTGCCTCTAAACGTTAATTCGTTGCTGGACAGCAGAATACAAACGAAAACACTTTGCATCTTGCAAGGTGTTTTTTTCTATGAGAACCGGCGGTGCGCAATTAGGATAGCTCTAGCGACTTTAGTCGTGTAGAGATATGCTATGCACAGTTGCCCCAAGAAAACAAGCGAAGTGATGTTTGATTGGATGGCAACCACTGCACTCAAAACGTTAATCAATACGATACTACCAACGTTTACAGACATTCAAGAGTATTCTCTTGGATGTCTTTTTTGTATAAAAAATAGTTGTTTTTCGGAAAGTTAGCTATTAATATTTATCAATGATAAAAATAGCATGTTTTAAGGGAATGACCCCACAAAGTGAGAATTTAATAAAAAGACTTGACATAGTTCGTTTACAATGGTAAACTTATTTTAAACATATTTGTTTACATCTGTAGACAACTAGGGAGGAAGGAGAATGAGCACAATAGAACTTAATACTTATATCACAGATGCAGAATGGGAAGTCATGCGTGTAGTTTGGGCAAATGATCGAGTAACCAGTAAAAAAGTCATTTCCGTATTGCAAGAAAAAATGGACTGGACACAATCCACTATCAAAACGATCTTAGGTCGATTAGTTGGAAAAGGCGTACTAAATACAGAGCAAGAAGGTAGAAAGTTTATTTACACTGCCAATATTGAAGAGAAAGAAGCCGTAAGGAATTATGCAGAAGATATTTTTAACCGTATTTGCAATAAGAAAGTCGGAAATGTAATAGGAAGCATCATTGAAGATCATGTTTTAAGCTTCGATGATATAGATCGACTAGAAAAAATATTAGAGATGAAAAAATCTTTCGCAGTAGAAGAAGTGGATTGCACTTGTCCAGAAGGACAATGCGAATGTCATTTACATCATCATTAAGCATAAGGAGGAATTTAAAATGAATAATGACAACAAATATTCGTCCCATAATCACTGCGGGCACTGTGGGCATGATCACAGCGAGCACAGTGGGCATAATCACAGCGGGCACAGTGGACATGATCACAGCGAGCACAGTGGGCATAATCACAGCGGACACTGTGGGCATGACCACCATCATCACGGAAGCTTTAAGGAACTTTTCTTAAAGTCATTGCCACTAGGAATCATTATTATGTTCTTTTCCCCTTTGCATGGATTTAAACTACCATTCCAGTTTACTTTTCCATATTCTGATATTGTAGTAGCTATTTTATCTACCATATTAATTATTTATGGCGGACGTCCATTCTATCAAGGTGCAGTTGACGAATTTAAACAAAAAAAACCTGGAATGATGGCACTCGTTTCTTTAGGTATAAGTGTTTCATATTTATACAGTATTTATGCTGTGATCATTACCTACGTAACGGGTGAACACGTGATGGACTTTTTCTTTGAATTTGCTTCATTACTATTAATCATGCTATTAGGTCACTGGATTGAGATGAAAGCTATTGGAGAAGCAGGAGACGCACAAGCAGCATTGGCTAAGTTAGTGCCGAAAGATGCTCACGTTGTATTAGAAGACGATTCAATTGAAACACGACCAGTTGCTGACTTACAGGTAGGTGATTTAATTCGTGTTCAAGCCGGAGAAAATGTGCCAGCAGACGGGATTATCGAGCGTGGCGAATCACGTTTAAATGAAGCTCTTCTAACTGGGGAGTCAAAAGCAGTAAAAAAAGGCCCTGGCGATGAAGTAATCGGGGGCTCAACAAATGGAGAAGGGGTTCTTTATATTAAAGTGCTTGAGACAGGTGATCAATCCTTTATCTCTCAAGTACAGAATTTAATCAGCCAAGCTCAAAGTCAGCCTTCCAGGGCAGAAAATATTGCGCAAAAGGTTGCAGGGTGGCTCTTCTATATTGCTGTTATTGTCGCGCTAATTGCTTTTGTAGTGTGGATGATTATTGGAGATATCCCAACGGCAGTTATATTTGCTATTACTACATTAGTTATTGCTTGTCCGCACGCATTGGGTCTGGCTATTCCATTAGTAACCGCCCGTAGCACAAGCTTAGGAGCTAGCCGTGGCTTACTAGTAAAAGACCGCCAAGCCTTAGAAATAGCTCAAGATGCAGATGTGATGATTTTAGATAAAACGGGTACTTTAACAACTGGTGAATTTAAAGTATTAGATGTAAAACTTCTTAATGACAAATATACAAAAGAGGAAATCATTGCCTTATTGGCAGGTATTGAAGGAGGATCTAGCCACCCAATTGCTCAATCAATTGTAAGTTTCGCCGAGCAGCAAAATATACGTCCAGCATCTTTTGATTCGATTGATGTGATTTCCGGTTCTGGAGTAGAGGGTAAAGCAGGTGGGCACCGTTACCAATTAATCAGTCAAAAAGCCTATGGACGTAATCTTGATATGGATACTCCAAAAGGAGCAACTCTTAGTGTCTTAGTAGAAAACGATGATGCCATTGGTGCTGTAGCTTTAGGGGACGAATTAAAACCAACAAGTAAAGAGTTAATTAAAGCTCTTAAAAAGAACAATATTCGACCAATTATGGCAACAGGTGATAATGAAAAAGCGGCTCAAGGCGCGGCAGTAGATTTAGGGATTGAATATAGATCAAATCAATCTCCACAAGACAAATATGAGTTAGTTAAAACACTTAAAGATGAAGGAAAGAAAGTTATCATGGTAGGTGATGGTGTAAATGATGCTCCTTCTCTTGCCTTAGCAGATGTTGGTATAGCTATAGGTGCTGGAACTCAAGTTGCATTGGATTCAGCTGATGTCATATTGACTCAATCCGATCCAGGAGATATTGGATCATTCATTGATTTAGCACACAAAACAACTCGTAAAATGAAACAAAACCTATTTTGGGGAGCTGGTTATAACTTTATAGCTATCCCTCTAGCTGCAGGAATTTTGGCTCCTATTGGTATCACATTAAGCCCTGCATTAGGAGCAATCCTAATGTCTGTGTCAACAGTCATCGTCGCCATTAATGCTATGTTATTACGTTTAGATCCAAAAAATAACGGTTAACAGATTGAATGATTGAAACTCCTTAAAGTATCAAGATACAATATTTTACAGGAGAAGAAGAGATGTAAGTAATGGCTCTTTGTAAAATCGTGTTGGTAGAAGTAGACGATTTTTCTACCAACACGATTTTTAATTTATTATAGAACTGATTTCTGTGAAAATCCTATAAGCCACCTATTTCGACAGTTTTATAGCTTGTTATTCTATTTTCTTGACAATAATACCACCGTCTCCACACGTTTTTTAACCATAAAAAGACACCTCCATGAGCATTTGATTATATTGTACCAAATCCAACTTGGAGGTGTTTTTATTTAATTCTCATTTACGGGGGTCAGTGCCAATTAAAATTGCGTATTTTTTATTTAAAATGTATTAGAATTAAATTCATATAAAATATGCACGAAAAATAAATCAAAATTAAAAAGTACAAATTAATGAAGTGATTATTGATAAAAATAGTTAATAATTGGTTAAACAAAATATATAACTCGTTTATAAATTTATAGAAATGAACCATTATAAATCTCTTCTTAAATATTGAAAAAACCATTGGCAGTGGACATACTTTAAGACTATATATTTCTGAAACTAGTTTCACAATACAAATATTGACATGCAATTATTAATTGGTGGATTTTAAGTTGACATCTACAAAGTTTAATGTTAAAATAAATTCAAAAATATATTTGAATGAGGTGTTTTATGATTCAAAATATTGTTACTTCAATAATCCTGTATTCTGGGACAGCCGTAGACTTACTTATTATCCTAATGTTATTTTTTGCCAAAAGAAAAAGCAGAAAAGACATCATTAACATCTATTTAGGACAATTTCTAGGCTCTGTTAGTCTAATATTGCTAAGTTTACTTTTTGCATTTGTCTTAAATTATATTCCTAGTAAAGAGATTTTAGGTTTGCTCGGTTTGATTCCAATTTTCCTAGGACTCAAAGTTTTGCTTTTAGGAGATTCTGATGGAGAAGCTATTGCAAAAGATGGTTTGCGCAAAGATGATAAAAACCTGATTTTTCTAGTCGCTATGATTACTTTTGCAAGTTGTGGCGCTGACAATATTGGTGTCTTTGTCCCATATTTTACCACCTTAAATTTAGCGAATTTGATAGTGACTTTACTTACTTTTCTAGTCATGATTTATCTCTTGGTTTTTTCTGCCCAAAAATTGGCACAAGTCCCTTCTGTTGGAGAAACTTTGGAGAAATATAGCAGATGGTTTATTGCCGTTGTCTATTTAGGATTGGGGATGTATATCCTGATTGAAAACAACAGCTTTGACATGCTGAGGGCTGTGTTCGGCTAGGAGAAAAAATTATGAAAAAAGATAGTATCTGTCAAGTGGATGTTATAAATCAACAAAATGTTATAACCGCAACGAACTACCTTGAAAAGGAAAAAGTCCAAAAATCACTTCGTATTTTATCAAAGTTTACCGATAATAAACAGATAAATATCATCTTTTATCTCCTTGCTGTTGAAGAACTCTGTGTCTGTGATATAGCCTGTTTACTAAATCTCAGTATGGCATCTGCCTCTCACCATCTTCGTAAACTAGCCAATCAAAATATCTTGGACACTAGAAGAGAGGGGAAAATTATATATTATTTTATAAAGGATGAGGAAATCAGAGATTTTTTTAATCAACTAGGATAACAACTATTTTTACTACTTTTCCATGATTATAGGGAGATTATAATCGTTGTTGTTTCAACGGTAGCAAACTGGTTTTTACATAAAGTAATTGATAAACCCAATATAGATCAGAAAGAATTACTTGAAGCTACCGCACAATATAGAAAGTTATTGATACCTGACCAAATAATTAAAGGAGTGGGATTGATTCTATACTTAATTCTCTATCCTCCGATTATGATGTATAGTGTTTTAATTGCGGCATTTTACATCATAACTTTAAAAACACTATCTGAAAAAAGAGTGAATAACTAAAAAATGGTGATCAAAGTTAGGTGTATTATTTTAATGCTCACAGACCTAAACTATTCCCCTATTTATAATCTATTGATTCATATTTTATGAAATTAATCAGTAGATATCGTTCTGAAAAGCCTTGATAATACGCTGTTTTTAGTCCAACTGAAACCCATACTTTCCAAACCAGGTCTTAAGAAAGCTCGTAAAGCTTCACAATTTAGTAAACGTTAATTCGAAAGAATTACAATACTTACAAAGAGTACCTTTCGAGGTGTTCTTTTTGTATTTTCATACTAAATTGTGGTAGTTGACGTAGTTGTTGTGGCTTTAGCCGCTTACAATTACGGCTGCCATTCGACGAAGTCAATTGCCTCAAAACGTTAATCAACACGATACTATCAACGTTTACAGACATTCAAGAGTATTCTCTTGGATGTCTTTTTTTGTTTCAAAAATACAAAGTTGACCCCGTTATTTTTTTGATTTCAAGTATCCATTTCATCTCTATTTAGAAAAATATCAAATCAATTCTTATTCAGGATAAGAGTTTTGACCTAAATCATTTACAAAATGACAAAAATAATGATATTTTTGACTATTATCATTGTCAAAAATAAAAAGATATGTTACAATGTAATCAAGTTAAAGAAATAAGACTTTGAACGGAGAAACTATGAGGATATCGGTAATAATATCTTATATAATAACAAAGGAGGAAAAATCAGATTCTACCATTTTTGGGATATCTAAGCGAAGTGGCTGAGTTTGATGACAATGGTAAATATGAAGCTAAAAAATCGTTTAAAAGAGCTTCGCGCTCGTGATGGTTTAAACCAAACCGAGCTTGCAAAGCTAGCAGGTATATCTAGGCAGACCATTAGTTTGCTAGAGCGTGATGAGTATACCCCCTCTATTATTATCGCCTTGAAAATCTCTCAGATATTTCATGAGCCAGTAGAGTCGGTATTTCGCTTAGAGGAGGAAGAATCATGAACAAATATAGAGTAATTTATTATCTTTGTATCATTGCCTTTATAGCAAATGTTTCGATGATGATCGGGACCTTGATGGGATGGTTTCACATTTTAGACAGTAATTATTTTTTCTGGAGTGGCTTGATTTTTAGTTTAGTATTTGAGCGGATAGAAAAGAAAGTAAAAGAAAGAGTATAAAAGGAGTAAGATTATGAAAGAGTTTTTGGCAGATTTTCAAGTAGATACCGAACATAAAGAAATTGCAGGGGTTTGTGCCGGTATCGCCCGTTATTTCAATGTAGACCCTCTGATGATTCGTGCATTAGCCGTTTTGCTTTTTCTATCTTCGATAGAAATTAGTCTTCTCACAGTGATAAGTTATGCTTTTTTAGCTGGCTGGATGGGAAATGAATCTCTTGAAGTAGTCATCAAAAAATCAGGGTACAAGATTCTATTTTTCTATCTAGTTTCCATTCTCCTGAATAGTTTTGGTGATCAAGTTTTAACGGCTACTTTTGGATTTGGGCATGCTCTGGTTCAAGGACTGCTAGGTTTATTTTAGAAAGAAGATAGAAAATGAAAAAGAAACATTTATTACTATTGTTAGGAAGTTTATTGTTGGGTGGTTTAATCGGAATGTTTGGTGCTACCTTTACGAATCTTCATTTAAACATTTCTCAAGAGCAAGTACAGTTTATTTTGACGACCATCTTTTTCTATCTGGGAATACTATCGACAATAGTAGCTCTCTATTTTATCATGAATAGTAGGAAAGTTTATGCTAGCTACCTAGCAGAAGAAGATGATGAATTAAACGAGCTAGCTTATATTAAGATGTATCGCTCTCTAGATTATGGGACAGTTGCTTACAATGTTTTGCAAGTTAGTATGCTTTTTAGCTTGCTTACAGTGTTGCCTAGCCACGATTTACCGATATCAGCTTTTCTCTTAGCAGTATTAACCATTCTTGTTGGAAGTTTCTGCATCAAAACAACGAGCAAAATTCGTAATTACCAACTCTCTATTTTAGCCACACCAAAAGAGGTATTAGATTATCTAGAAACCTATGACGAGGGAGAGAAACAAGCGGAAATGGTAGAGGCTTATTTAATCTTGTTCAAACTCAATCAGCTAATCTTACCGTCTGTCTATATCATCTTGTTTGCCCTATCCATTATTCTTGGTCAAGTACAGTTAGTTGCTGCCCTTATAACTGCTGTCATCCATCTCTATATCAATATTGCACAATTAAGAAAAACAAAACGTTACTTTAAATAACAGGGATTTCTATGAATCGTGTCGCAAATGTAGGTGACGATGTTGAAAGGAATGAATCAATCAAAATAAATTTCATTCCAAGATAGAGCTAAACACAAAATTCTAAAAAGTTTGTAAAGTAGCTTTAGTAAACGTTCTTTTAAAAGTATGCTAATCATTACAATGAGCACCCTTCGGGGTGTTTTTTTTGTATAACTGAATTTGAAGCAAATAAAAACCACCCTATCTTCCACGGTCAAACATGACTGTAGAAAATAGAGTGGGTCTAGGATGTTAAAGACTATTTGTCGTCTTTATGAAAGATATTTTTAACGCCCTTGATAGCTCCTTCAACAGCTTCTTTTGCATCTTCAGCAACTTCTTTTGCTTTTGAAGCAACTTTTTCAGCAGTGCCTTCAGCTTCTGTTTTTGTATCGCCGGTTAATTTACCAAGGCCTTCTTTAACAGAACCTTTTGCTTGGTTCAATTTTTCTTCTAATGACATAGCGTCACCTCCATGAAGTTAGTCGTTTATTTCTCTGAATGCAATACTGTTGATTTAAAAAAATAAAAAATATTTGTCTCAGATTAGAATGAGTATATTCTTTTTAAAATGGAAAGTCAAATTTTTGCTACGGCTAAAAAACAGGATCGCTTTCCGGTCACGAATAATGACCGACTAATAAGTCACGACATTTCGTTTTTACAGCAAAGATTTGAAACGAAAAAAGCAAAAAACTTTTTCTGTCTCCAATGAAATAAATGGTATAATAATCGTGAATGGAAACATCGTAACGCTGTTTTTTGAAAAAGAGAAGATAAATATGAAAAGAATCCTCACAACCTACCCTATTATCAGCACTTTAGCTCTAATCTGTTTGTTGCTTGGTCTATTGACTTCCTTTTATGGGGATGCTATGTATGACCTATTGGCCTTTCATTCGAAGCCGGTCTATGGTTGGCAATATGTCAGTGGGACCCTGATGCACGGTAGTAAAGGCGCACCTATCTGGTTTTTATGGGTCCATTTGTTGTTAAATGGACTCATGATCCTTCCCTTCGGAGGACTGCTAGAAAGAAAAAGAGGCTCCAGACAAGTCTTAATCGTTTTTGTGACGGCGACAGTCCTCTCTTCCATCGTTTTTCACTTTTTAACCCAGGAGCAGGACATTCAGGCAACAGGGATCTCTGCTGTAGGATACGGCTTTGTGACCGGAGGGGTTATGATCCTGCCAAACGTGTGGAAAGAATTTTCACGTACCGTAAAATGGCTTTATCTATTCTTGATTTTTCTATCTGGCCTCATGCTCTTACCAGCAATTACCGGATGGATCTCAACGCTATTGCATCTTTCAGGGATTGTGAGTTATCTATTGGTCTTTATCGGAAGTAATATCTTGAAGGGGAGAGCTAAAAGTTCCTGATATAGTAAATGCAAGGTAGGGTCATTCCTAACAGACGCTCAAGAGGAGAATCTTGGGCGTTTTTTTGATAAAAATTTTTTGCATTCTTTTAATTGAAGCTATCATTGAATTGAAGCTATCATTGAATCATGGCTAGTTGTATGCTATAATAATCAAAAATTGAGTGATCACTCAATTTTGCAATGGAGGTATGTATTGTATGACTGTAAAAGCGGTTCAATTTCACCGATTTGGTAATATAGATGTCTTAGAATTAGCAGAGGTAGAACCAGAACCACTAAAGGAAAATCAAGTGAGAGTCAAGGTAGCTGCCGTAGGATTAAATCCGGTGGATTATAAAATTTTTGAGGGTGTTAAACAGCTTCGGATGTTATCCCTTTTAATGAAACTAAGGCATCCTAGTAGATGGTTTGAGAAAACTTCTTCTTTATTCCCTAGAGGCGTTGCACGTGATTTTGCTGGGACAATCATTGAAGTAGGTGAAAATGTAACTCAGTTTTCGGTAGGAGATAGAGTCTTTGGGACGATTATAAGTGCACCTGGTCTTGGTTCAAAAAGAGGAGCATTAGCAACTGAGATTTGTGTGAAGGAGACGGAGATCGCTTCTATGCCATCTAATATTGATTTTCTGCATGGATCAGTCTTGGGGGTTAGTTCCTTAACGGTAGGAGGAGCTTTTCGAAAAATTAATATTGGAAATAAGGATACAATTGTCATTTCAGGTGCATCTGGAGGAATTGGATCGATTGCAGTACAATATGCTGTTTCAAAAGGTGTCAGAGTTATTGGAATAGCTAGTGCTGGTAATGCGGACTACCTCAGATCGATCGGTGCCATCCCGATTTCCTATCATGAATCGATCAAAGAAAAAATTCAAGAACTCTCAGGAGTAACTGTTACCAAGATGTTGGATTGTTATGGGGGAGACTATGTAAAATTAGGCTTCCAATTGGGTTTGCGAGGTGATCAAATTGCTACCCTGGTTCCATCTCCTTCTGCTATCTTGAAAGGAGCTCAATTTACAGGCCCACGGCATTCACAATATGATGACTTCCTATCACTTGCAGAGCTTGTTTCCAAAGGGGAAATTTCAGTTCGTTTGGATAAAATCTATCCATTTTCATTACCCGAAATAAAAGAAGCATACAAGGATCTTGAAAAAGGGCATACCAGAGGGAAACGTGTGATTGTGATTCAAGAGGAGTGAGGAGGAAAGGAAAATGGTTGATCTAAATCAAGCTTGTGTTCGTCATATTCAACTCATGAGATTGAGTGATAAACAAAAACGTGTTCTAATTGCCAGTTTAACCTTGTTTTCCGAAATCGGTTTTGAAAAAACTACATCGCTTGACATTGCACGCCGAGCGGAAGTATCAGAAGGGACTGTTTTTAGCTATTTTAAAACAAAAGAAGGCATACTCAATACGCTTCTCCTCTTATTTTTTGATCAGGTCATACCTGAAACAATTGAATTGTTTACTGATCAAAAAGTTCTGTGTAACGATGAAAGTGTTACAGTTTTTTTTTCGGAGTATGATCGAGGATCGACTAAATTTTCTGACCAACAATAGAGATATTATAAAAATTCTCTTTTCAAGGTGTTTAATTGATTCATCTTTGTTTGAAAAAACTGGGGACATCGTTCAGAACAATATTGTAATACCACTCAATCCTATTTTAGATAGATATAAGGCGAAAGGAGAGCTGGTTAATTGGCCTAATGAACGAATCATTCGTAATCTTATCTCCTTAATGCTATCTTATGCTGTGCCATCCATGCTAAATAGTAAAGCAATTGATGTGGGAAAAGTTTCAGATGAGATGATTGAAATTCTAGCAAATAGGATAGTCTTGTGATTCCTATTCTATACCAAGGATGTTACAGTGAGAGGATTCATCTTTGATTTTAGTTCAATAAGGATCTCAAAAAATGAAAAGAACTCTACTTCCTTGACTCTTCCTCTACCAGGCCGTATAATATTCTATATCAATGAAGAAATCACCTTTTGTCATTGTGCAAAGGGTGATTTTATAACGAAAAAAAGGAGACACAATGGGGTATATCTCTACAATCAAAACAGCTGTTCAGCTCTTCCCTTTTTTGGCTTTTTTGCTGACCTTGCCCTACATGATTTTGAATTATCGAAAATATGGTTCGGTCAATAAATTGCGGGTGCTGATTTTCTATTCTTTTATGCTTTACTTGATGACGGTCTATCTCTTGGTGATCCTGCCTCTGCCGGATCCAAGTAAGATTCATACTAGCTACTCGGAAATGGTCAATCTCCAACCTTTTGCTTTTGTAGTGGATTTTTTCAAGGAGAGCCCCTTTGATTTAGCGCAGACTGGTACTTGGATTCAAGCCCTTAAGCATCCAACTTTTTATGTGCCTGCCTTTAATGTCCTAATGTTGATTCCTTTTGGGATGTATCTACGCTATTATTTCAAGTGTGGTTTTAAGAAAACGATTCTCCTGACAGCCCTCTTTAGTTTCTTTTTGGAGTTGACCCAGTTATCAGGTCTCTATTTTCTGTATCCGGGCCCTTACCGCCTAGCAGATGTCGATGATATTATTCAAAATACCACTGGTGGTGGAGTGGGTTATCTGCTTGGTTGGTTCCTGGTATGGTTATTGCCAACAAGAGACGAAATTGACGAGCATTCTTTCCGAGTAGGGACGAAAGTATCTGGTTTCCGGATGGGTCTTGCCTTCTTGATCGACTTTGTGATGCTATCCTTGCTTTACGCGGTAATCGAGCGTATAGAGACGGTTCCTTATGTAGCAGTTTTGGCTGTTTATTTTGGTTTGATTCCCTTGTGGCGGGGCAAAACCTTGGGAATGGCTTTATTGAAATTCCGCTTGCATTTTGACAAGCAAAAATGGCTTCGCACCATCTGGCGGGGAATCCTAGTAGTAGGTTATTTCTACTTGATTCCTCAAGGGTTGTTCTATTTGATTTCGCTCTTGAATAGCGATTTGACGGACAATTCCCTCTTAACCCTGTCCATGATTTTATTGCTCTTCTTTGTGCTTTTATTGTACCTGATTCTCACTCTTGCTATCGTCTTGCTCAATCGTCGCTTTCCCTTTGACCGTCTAGCTGGAGCTGAGTATGAGAGTACGGTGCGAGTGAAGAAAGAGCTCTTAAAAGATGAAACTGAATCGTCAAAATAGAGAGAGTGGGACAGAAATCGGTAATTCGTTAGAATTCGATTTCGTCGTCCCACCTCCGCACAGTTGAGTAGGGCTGTAAAAGCTGATGAAATCAGCGTAGTAGAGCCCACTCAACCACTGCGTCTTGCTCGACAATCCAAAAACAATAAAGAGGCTAGGACTTTTGTCCCAGCCTCTTTATTTTTTTATACACGTTTAAAATATCCGAACGTTCCCAGTTGAGGAGGGCGATTTTAAGGGGAATGTGCTACAATGGAAGCAAATAGATAGAATGGAGCAGTGAAATGAAAGCAATTATTACAGTCGTTGGAAAAGACCAAAAAGGAATCGTAGCGGGTGTCGCAACGAAAGTAGCAGAATTAGGACTCAATATCGATGATATCTCTCAAACCGTATTGGATGAATACTTTACCATGATGGCGGTTGTATCGTCAGATGAGAAAAAAGATTTCACACAGCTCCGTTCAGAGTTGGAAGAATTCGGACAGTCTCTTCATGTAAAAATCAATATCCAAAGCGCAGCGATTTTTGATGCCATGCACAATTTGTAAGATAGGGGTTGAGAATTTATGGACATTAAACAGGTAACAGAAACCATTGCCATGATTGAGGAGCAGAACTTCGATGTTCGGACTATCACCATGGGGATTTCGCTTCTCGATTGTATTGATCCGGATATCGAAAAGGCAGCGGAAAAAGTCTACAAGAAGATTGTGACAAAGGCCAAGGACTTAGTGGCTGTTGGGGATGAGATCGCGGCGGAACTCGGCATTCCCATTGTGAACAAGCGGGTTTCGGTCACTCCGATTTCCATTATCGGAGCAGCAACCAATGCGACAGACTATGTACCCTTTGCCAAGGCGCTGGATCGTGCAGCGAAGGAAGTTGGGGTTAACTTTATCGGTGGCTTCTCAGCCTTGGTTCAAAAAGGCTACCAAAAAGGGGATGAAATCCTCATTAATTCCATTCCTCGCGCCCTTGCAGAGACGGATTTTGTCTGCTCTTCAGTCAATATCGGATCGACCAAGACGGGGATCAATATGACCGCTGTTCGAGACATGGGCCGCATCATTAAAGAAGCATCTCAAGCAGATCCGATGGGGCCTGGTAAGCTCGTAGTCTTTGCCAATGCGGTAGAAGATAACCCCTTTATGGCGGGAGCCTTCCATGGTGTCGGTGAAGCGGATGTCGTCATCAACGTTGGGGTTTCAGGACCTGGTGTGGTCCAACGGGCGATTGAAAAAGTCCCTGGTGCAAGCTTTGATGTCTTGGCAGAAACGGTTAAAAAGACAGCCTTCAAGATTACCCGTGTCGGCCAATTAGTGGGTCAAATGGCTAGTGAACGTCTTGGTGTGGAGTTTGGGATTGTAGACTTGTCTCTCGCGCCAACACCAGCTGTTGGGGATTCGGTTGCCCGTGTTCTTGAAGCTATGGGTCTTGAAGTGGTAGGAACCCATGGTACTACTGCAGCGCTCGCTCTGCTTAATGACCAAGTGAAAAAAGGCGGCATCATGGCTTGTAACCAAGTCGGTGGTCTGTCAGGCGCCTTCATTCCGGTCTCAGAAGATGAGGGGATGATTGCGGCGGTCCAATCGGGTCATATCAACCTAGAAAAGTTGGAAGCCATGACTGCCATTTGTTCAGTCGGTCTGGATATGATTGCTATTCCAGCTGATACTCCAGATACAACCATTGCGGCCATGATCGCCGATGAAGCAGCTATCGGGGTAATCAACCAAAAGACAACAGCGGTTCGGATCATTCCTTATGGGGAAGAGGGCGATATGTTAGAGCTCGGAGGGCTTCTTGGGTCTGCTCCGGTAATGAAGGTCAACAAGGCTTCGTCAGCTGATTTCATTTCCCGTGGTGGCCAAATTCCAGCTCCGGTTCATAGCTTTAAAAACTAAGAGAAATCTAGTATAATAGTAGAAAATAGAAAAGTCTGTGATGATGAAACTCCAGACTTTTTTCTTGCAAAAGGAGACAAGATGGCTAAAACAAGATTATTTGTGATTCGTCATGGGAGAACCATGTTTAATACCATTGGCCGTGCTCAAGGCTGGTCCGATACACCCTTGACAGCAGAAGGAGAACGAGGGATTCAAGCTCTAGGAATCGGCTTGCGTGAGTCCGGTTTGGAGTTTACTCGAGCTTATTCCAGTGATTCAGGCCGTGCCATTCAGACAATGGGGATCATTCTTGATGAATTGGGCTTGAAAGACCAGATTCCTTATCGCTTTGACAAACGGATCCGCGAGTGGTGTTTTGGTAGC
>NZ_KV834640.1:46711-63555 GCF_001837905.1 Streptococcus sp. HMSC076C09 | reverse complement strand
ACAAACGGATCCGCGAGTGGTGTTTTGGTAGCTTTGATGGGGCCTACGGTGGGGAACTCTTTCACGGTGTCGTGCCGCGCGTGCTGGATGTAGAAGACTATAAGACTTTGACCTTGGAAAACTTGGCCAATGGAATTTGCCAAGTGGACACAGCAAATTGGGCTGAACCATGGGAAGTCTTGAAAAACCGAATCCTAGAAGGTTTTGAAGCCATTGCCAAAGAAGTAGAAGAAAATGGTGGAGGCAATGCCTTGGTGGTCAGCCATAGTTGGACCATTCAGACCCTGGTCTGCTTGATCGAAGGAAAACCAAATCTTAATCTGCCTCTTTCAAACGGTAGTGTTACCCTTGTAGAATACGAAGATGGAGTATTGACGGTTAAGGGGATTGGAGATAGCAGTTACCGTGAGGTCGGTGAAAGCTTGCAAGAATCCTAGTCCGTCCTGAAAGGCTGACCCTTTGGTCATAGCCTTTTCTTTTTCAAAAAACTTGTAAGAGCTTTCCTACTTTCTTTTTGCAAAAAATGATATAATGAAAGAGATACATACGGAGGTAATACAATGACAAAAACCAGATTATATATTGCTCGTCATGGAAAAACCATGTTTAATACCATTGGACGAGCACAGGGCTGGTCAGACACTCCGCTGACAGAAGCAGGAGAACGTGGAATTCGAGAATTAGGACTTGGTCTCAAGGAAGCTGGGCTTTCTTTTGAAGAGGCTGTTTCGAGTGATTCTGGACGCACCATTCAAACTATGGGAATTATTCTTCAAGAACTTGGTCTGACAGGAAAAATCCCTTATCGTTATGACAAACGGATCCGCGAGTGGTGTTTTGGTAGCTTCGACGGTGCCTATGATGGCGAGCTCTTTATGGGGGTTCTACCCCGTGTCTTTAAGGTCGATGATTTCCATCGGTTGAGTTTAATGGAGTTGGCAGAAGGGATCGTTGAAGTGGATACCACGGGTTGGGCTGAATCCTGGAGCGCCTTGAGTGGCCGAATCTTAGAAGGATTTGAAGCTATTGCAAAAGAGGTAGAAGCAGCTGGCGGTGGGAATGCGATTGTTGTCAGCCACGGCATGACCATTACGACCTTGATTTATCTCATCGATCCGAAAGCTGTCGAAGAATTGGTCTTGGACAACGGAAGTGTAACTGTTTTGGCCTATGAGGATGGCGCCTTTCAGATTGAAAAGATTGGAGACATGTCCTATCGTAAGGTTGGAGCGAAACTCTTAGAGGATGGCCATGACAAATAAGTATAGACGCGCAAGAAAAAAACGTAAGAAACGGTGGCCCTACCTATTGAGTTTCTTTCTTCTTGTGGTCCTTGGATCAGGAATTGGTGCTTACTTAGCGAAGCCGAGCTTGTTTTCAGGGCTTCAGTTTTGGAAGGCAAAAAAAACAGCTGTAACGACTCCCTCTTCTTCTAAGAAAAAGAAAGAAAAATCAGATTTACCAGCTGTTTCGACAAAAGACTGGCAGTTGATCTTGGTTAATCGTGACAATGTGAAGCCAGAGTTGAACCCACAATTGACAGATGTGGATGCTATCAAAGTGGATAGTCGGATTGTAGAGCCAACTCGTCAATTTCTAGAGGCGGCTCGAAAAATTGCCCCAGAAGAAACCTTGATATCGGGTTATCGAAGCGTGGCGGAACAAACAGAGCTCTATAATGAGCGTGTTGCGCAATTAGAGGCCAGTGGTCTTTCGCACGAAGAAGCTGAAAAGCAGGTACAGACCCAGGTACAGGTTCCTGGTGCTAGTGAACACCAGACGGGGCTTGCGATCGATATGAGTGTCGAAGCTGGTCAAAGTGATGAGTTGGGCTTGCAGCTGGCTGCCATCGCACCGCAATATGGCTTTGTCCTTCGCTACCCAGATGGGAAGAGCAACATCACAGGTGTGAATTTTGAAAATTGGCATTTCCGTTATGTTGGCGTAGAAAATGCCCAGTATATGGCCAACCATCAGCTAGTATTGGAAGAATATATTCAACTATTGAAAAAGGCTGGAAAATAGGAGGAGATTCACTTTTTCTAGGTCTTCAGAATGATTTTTAGCACTCTTGAAAAAAGAGTGCTAATTTTTTGGATTTTTCTCTTGACTTTCTTTTGGATGGGTGTATAATAGAATCATGGTTTAGCACTTTGGTGTTTAGAGTGCTAAAAAATGAAAGAGAGGTGAGGTCATGGTTACAGAACGTCAAAATGAGATTCTCAATCTTGTTGTCGATATCTTTACCAAGACCCACGAACCAGTCGGTTCAAAAGCGCTACAAGATGTGATTCAATCCAGTAGTGCGACTATTCGAAACGACATGGCTGCCCTCGAAAAACAAGGCTTACTAGAAAAGGCCCACACTTCGAGTGGCCGAATGCCTAGCCGAGCTGGTTTTCAATATTTTGTTCAGAACTCGCTGGATCTAGAGCTGATTGATGAACAAGATGTTTACCAGGTGGTGAAAGCCTTTGATTTCGAAGCCTTTAAGTTAGATGATATCTTGGATGCTACGGCCAAGTTACTAGCCCAGATGACGGGTTATACCGCAGTGATTCAGGATGTTGAACCGACACGTCAGCGCTTGACTGGTTTTGAGATTGTTCCATTATCCAACCACGATGCTTTGGCAGTTCTGACCTTGGATGAATCAAAGCCTGTCACCGTCCAGTTTGCCATTCCAAAGAATTTCTTAACCAGTGACTTGGAAATCTTCCATCAGCTGATTCAAGAGCGTTTCATTGGAAATACAGTCTTGGATATTCACTACCGCCTGCGGACAGAGATTCCACAGATTGTACAGCGCTATTTCAAGACGACAGACAATGTGCTGGATCTCTTTGATTACGTCTTCTCGCAACTGTTTCAAGAACTGGTTTTTGTAGAAGGAAAGATTTCATCCTTAACCTACGCCGATCTTCAGACCTATCAGTTCTTAGATAATCCCCAACATGTAGCTCTCGAGTTGCGAGGGGGAATGCCAGAAGACCAAATGACCCAGATCCTGGTTGCAGAATCCCAAGAGAAGGCCTTGAAAAATGTGACGGTCATTAGTCACAGGTTCCTGGTTCCTTATCGTGGGATGGCCCTCATGCATGTGATCGGTCCTGTAGAGATGGATTACAGGCGTGTGATTAGTCTGGTCAACGTTATCGGCCGAGTACTGGTCATGAAGTTGACGGATTACTACCGTTACCTCAACAGCAACCATTATGAAGTAAATTAAGATCAAATGAAAGGGGTGTATGCCTTGACAGAAGATATCAAAAAAGAAGACGTGAAAGAAGAGGAAGTTGCCCAAACAACTGAAGAAGTTGTAGAGGAGTCCAACCAACCTTCTGAGTTAGAAGAAGCACATGCGCGTGCCGAAGAATTTGAAAATAAATACCTTCGTGCTCATGCAGAAATGCAAAACATTCAGCGCCGTGCCAATGAAGAACGTCAACAATTACAAAAATACCGTAGCCAAGATTTGGCAAAAGCGATCTTACCATCACTGGACAACCTCGAACGTGCCCTTGCCGTAGAAGGATTGACAGATGATGTGAAGAAGGGCTTGGAAATGGTCCAAGAAAGTTTGGTACATGCTCTGAAAGAAGAAGGAATTGAAGAAATTCCAGCGGACGGAGCCTTTGACCATAACTACCACATGGCCATCCAAACCTTACCTGCAGATGATGAACATCCAGCAGATACCATCGCACAAGTCTTCCAAAAAGGCTACAAACTCCATGACCGCATCCTACGCCCAGCCATGGTAGTAGTATATAACTAGGCTACCTTGTCCGAAACGACACTAAACTATGAAAGAAAGATTAACATTGGTTTGGCTTTGCCAATAGTGAGCGAAGCGAACCAAAGGCGATACTCTTCGCCGTGGCGGTATCTTCGCAAACTTTGAGACCTTAGGCTCAAAGTTTAGTCAAAGAGATTGACGAAGTCAAGCTCTGACGGCGTCGCCACTTAAGAAGAGTATCAAAAAGAAAAAAAGAGAAAAAATAACGAGGAGAAAAACATATGTCTAAAATTATCGGTATTGACTTAGGTACAACAAACTCAGCAGTAGCAGTTCTTGAAGGAACTGAATCAAAAATTATCGCAAACCCAGAAGGTAACCGCACAACTCCATCTGTAGTTTCATTCAAAAACGGTGAAATCATCGTTGGTGACGCAGCAAAACGTCAAGCAGTAACAAACCCAGATACAGTGATCTCTATCAAATCTAAAATGGGTACTTCTGAAAAAGTTTCTGCTAACGGTAAAGAATACACTCCACAAGAAATCTCAGCTATGATTCTTCAATACTTGAAAGGTTACGCTGAAGACTACCTTGGTGAAAAAGTAACCAAAGCAGTTATCACCGTTCCAGCTTACTTTAACGATGCACAACGTCAAGCAACTAAAGACGCTGGTAAAATCGCTGGTCTTGAAGTAGAACGTATTGTCAACGAACCAACAGCAGCAGCTCTTGCTTATGGTTTGGATAAGACTGATAAAGAAGAAAAAATCTTGGTATTCGACCTTGGTGGTGGTACATTCGACGTTTCTATCCTTGAATTGGGTGATGGTGTCTTTGATGTATTGGCAACTGCAGGGGATAATAAACTCGGTGGTGACGACTTTGACCAAAAAATCATCGACTACATGGTTGAAGAATTCAAGAAAGAAAATGGTATCGACTTGTCAACAGACAAGATGGCGCTTCAACGTTTGAAAGACGCAGCTGAAAAAGCGAAGAAAGACCTTTCTGGTGTGACTTCAACACAAATCAGCTTGCCGTTCATCACTGCAGGCGCTGCTGGTCCTCTTCACTTGGAAATGACCTTGACTCGTGCGAAATTCGATGATTTGACTCGTGACCTTGTAGAACGTACGAAAACTCCAGTTCGCCAAGCCCTTTCAGATGCAGGTTTGAGCTTGTCAGATATCGACGAAGTCATCCTTGTCGGTGGTTCAACTCGTATTCCTGCCGTTGTAGAAGCTGTTAAAGCTGAAACTGGTAAAGAACCAAACAAATCAGTGAACCCTGACGAAGTTGTGGCTATGGGTGCTGCGATCCAAGGTGGTGTGATCACTGGTGACGTCAAAGACGTTGTCCTTCTTGACGTAACTCCATTGTCACTTGGTATCGAAACAATGGGTGGAGTCTTCACAAAACTCATCGACCGCAACACTACAATTCCAACTTCTAAATCACAAGTCTTCTCAACTGCAGCAGATAACCAACCAGCCGTTGATATCCACGTTCTTCAAGGGGAACGCCCAATGGCAGCAGATAACAAGACTCTTGGACGCTTCCAATTGACTGATATCCCAGCTGCACCTCGTGGTATCCCACAAATCGAAGTTACATTTGACATCGACAAGAACGGTATCGTATCTGTTAAAGCGAAAGATCTTGGAACTCAAAAAGAACAAACAATCGTTATCCAATCAAACTCAGGTTTGACAGATGAAGAAATCGACCGCATGATGAAAGATGCAGAAGCTAACGCTGAAGCAGATAAGAAACGTAAAGAAGAAGTTGACCTTCGTAACGAAGTAGACCAAGCTATCTTTGCGACTGAAAAGACCATCAAAGAAACTGAAGGCAAAGGCTTTGATGCAGAACGTGACGCAGCTCAAGCAGGACTTGATGATCTTAAGAAAGCTCAAGAATCAGGTAACCTTGAAGAAATGAAAGCAAAACTTGAAGCCTTGAACGAAAAAGCACAAGCATTGGCTGTTAAACTTTACGAACAAGCTGCAGCAGCACAACAAGCACAAGCAGGAGCTGAAGGAGCACAAGCATCAGGCAACGCAGGCGATGACGTCGTAGACGGAGAGTTTACTGAAAAGTAAGATGCAAAGCCCGTTAAAACCTCACAGTGAAAATAGGAAATCTGACGCAGGAACTTTAGTTTCTAGGAAGATTTATCTTTTTCACCAAGAGGTTAGGGCGTGCTCAATTCAGCTTAACAACTAAATGATAAAAAGAAATCCAGAGGTTGCAACCCAGCCTCTGTTTTTCGGTAAAATAGAGGATGTTGCCTATGAAAAAAGTACTTTGTTTGATTTATCCTAATTTTTCTCTTTATGAGATAACTGCTTTAACGAGTACTTTAGCTCTGTCTTTTGACGTCACGATTGATTATGTCGCTTCAGATCATTCGATGGTGGTCTCTGAGGATGGCTTGCTCTGTCAACCGACCAAAACACTGGATCAAATCTGTATAGAAGAGTATTCTTGTGTGATTTTGCCAGGAATGGTCAATATAGGGCCTGCCTTACAGGATGAGAAATTGATTTCGTTCTTGAAGGACCTTGGTGAGCAAGATATCCTCATTGCAGCCATTTCTTCAGCGCCTCTTTTATTAGCGAAAGCAGGTTTGCTGAACGATACGAAATTTACAGGTGGAATTTGGCAAAACTTCTTTGATTATTTTGAATTTCTTCCACGTGAGAATTTCCAACCGAAAGTGGTTGTGCAAGATAAACAGATCATTACGGCTATCGGTTTTGCCCATCAAGAGTTTGCAAGAAAAGTGATTCTAAGTTTAGGCTTGGCAGAGAATACGGACAACTATTTTAAAGAACGAAACGACTACTCAGAAGAGGATTTGATATTTACTCTATCAGACCAAGAGTTTGATCAAGTGAAGCGAAGTATAGAAAACACCCTCTAAAGATGTACATGAAAATTATAGAAAGGAACAAAGAGTGTTCGTAACTGAACACGGGTTCCATAAATTCTTACTCAAAATGAAAGAAAGGAATTGAACCCGACCTAAATCGTGGTTTGATTCACAACATCAATAGAAAGGAACAAAGAGTGTTCGGGGAATTGAACCCGAGCGGAAAGCTTGGAAATTGGATAAACCGCCTAAGAAATCAGGATTTCTTGTCGGTTTCCTAAATTTCAGTCGCTTTCTGTTCGCTCTTAGTATCTTGTATGAACAATACTGAATTTTATGACCGTTTGGGCGTTTCAAAGAATGCATCTCAAGATGAGATCAAGAAAGCCTATCGGAAATTATCTAAAAAATATCACCCAGATATCAACAAGGAGCCTGGTGCTGAGGAAAAGTACAAGGAAGTTCAAGAAGCTTATGAGACTTTGAGTGACGAACAAAAACGGGCTGCTTATGACCAATATGGTGCTGCGGGTGCCAATGGTGGCTTCGGTGGCGGAGCAGGTGGTTTTGGTGGCTTTGATGGTGCTGGTTTTGGTGGCTTTGAAGACATCTTCTCTAGCTTCTTTGGTGGTGGTGCAAGCCGTAATCCGAATGCTCCTCGTCAAGGGGATGACCTCCAATACCGCGTCAATCTCAAGTTTGAAGAAGCGATTTTTGGTGCGGAAAAAGAAGTCAAGTACCATCGGGAAGCTAGCTGTCATACCTGTCATGGTTCTGGAGCTAAGCCAGGGACTAGTCCGGTGACCTGTGGACGCTGTCATGGTTCTGGAGTCATCAATGTGGATACGCAAACCCCTCTTGGGATGATGCGCCGTCAAGTGACCTGTGATGTATGTCATGGTCGTGGTCAAGAAATCAAAGATCCATGTACGACTTGTCGTGGAACAGGTCATGAAAAACAAGCTCATAGCGTGAATGTCAAGATTCCTGCAGGAGTTGAAACAGGTCAACAAATCCGCTTAGCTGGTCAAGGAGAAGCTGGCTTTAACGGTGGACCTTATGGTGACTTGTATGTCGTTGTCAATGTTGAGCCGAGCGATCGCTTCGAACGAGATGGCTCAACCATCTACTACAAGTTAGACCTGAACTTTGTCCAAGCAGCTCTTGGAGATACGGTCCATGTGCCAACCGTTCACGGAGATGTCGATTTGGTCATTCCTGAAGGAACCCAAACCGGTAAGAAATTCCGCCTCCGTGGAAAAGGGGCTCCAAGCTTACGAGGTGGTGCTATGGGGGATCAATATGTATCTGTCAATGTCGTCACCCCAACTGGTTTAAATGACAAGCAAAAAGAAGCCCTTCAAGCCTTTGCGGAAGCAAGTGATTTGAAGGTCAACCCAAAGAAAAAAGGGTTCTTTGACAAGGTCAAAGATGCTTTAGATGATTTATAAGAATGAACGAGTTTCCTTTTGAGTAAGGGGCTCGTTTTATTTTGGATCGAATCCAAGAACTTCCTCTCCTAATTAAAGAATAATGAGGACCCTCATTGAATTTATTAAGATATCGTGGTAAATTTAAGAAAACGATTACAAAGACAATTTAGGAGGTCCTGATGAAATCACATCAACCACGTTATGCGATTCGCAAGTACGCGGTAGGAGCGGCTTCAGTGCTCATAGGATTTTTTGCTAGCGCTCAGGTTGTAGCTGCTGATACACCAACGACTACTGACAGTCCTGCAACGACAGTACCAACTCAGCCAAGCGAGGGTGAGTCGACTAGTTCCCTAAACGAGGAAGCTTCTCAGCCAGTAGTAGAAAAAACAACGGCTCCTGCCCCAATCGTCGATCAAAGTCAACCGACACTGCCTGATCGTGAACTGCGGGTATCAGATCTTGACCGTTTGATTCGCGAAGAAGCGAGCTCGGTCGCAGAGTCGGATGTGGCAGCTCAACCAACGACAGCAGCGACGGAAACACCTGCTAAAGATCCTGAGCAAGAAGAAAAATTAGCCAAGAAAAAGATTGTTTCGATCGATGCTGGTCGCAAGTACTTCTCACCAGACCAGATCAAGGAAATCATTGATGAAGCTAGTAAGACTGGCTATACAGACTTGCATCTCCTAGTCGGAAATGACGGCTTACGCTTTGTTTTGGATGACATGTCCTTGAAAGTGGGAGATGCTTCTTATTCTAGCCAAGCCGTGACGGATGCGGTTGAAAAAGGGACGAAGGCTTATTACGATGATCCGAACGGAACAGCCTTGACCCAGGCTCAAATGGATGATATTTTGGCCTACGCCAAATCGAAGAAAGTAGGCGTCATCCCAACCATAAATAGTCCAGGTCACATGGATGCGATTCTGACAGCCATGGAACAATTGGGGATCGAAAACCCTCACTTTAATTATTTTGGTACAAAGAAATCAGCTCGGACCGTTGATTTGGACAACCAAAAAGCCTTAGACTTTACCAAGGCTTTGGTAGACAAGTATGCGGCTTATTTCAGCGGCAAAACCGACATCTTTAACATCGGTTTGGATGAGTATGCCAATGATGCCACAGATGCCCATGGTTGGCAGGTTCTCCAAGCCAGCAAGCATTGGCCGGGTGAAGGGTACCCGGAAAAAGGCTATGAAAAATTCATCCAATACGCCAATGATCTAGCGGCTATTGTGAAAAAACATAAGATGAAACCAATGGCCTTTAATGACGGAATCTACTACAATGGTGATACTTCCTATGGCACTTTTGACAAGGATATCATTGTATCCTACTGGACAGGTGGTTGGAACGGCTATGATGTCGCTTCTTCAAAACTTTTGTCTGAACTAGGCCATCAAATTCTTAACACCAATGATGCTTGGTACTATGTCCTTGGTCGTGACAAGGCTGGATCTGGTTGGTACAATCTTGATCAAGGTCTCGAAGGAATTTCCAAGTCAGCAATTGATGTCGTTCAAAAGAATGATGAGGCTAAGGTGCCCTTCATCGGTGGGATGGTAGCTGCCTGGGCAGATACACCATCCGCAACCTACAAAAAAGACCTTCTCTTTAAGCTGATGCATGCCTTCGCGGACAAGAATGCGGACTACTTTGTAGCAGATCCTGAAGTGGTCGAAAAGGCTCTTACGGAAGCCCCAACTGATTTGGACCACTATACACCAGAATCGCTAGTAGCCTTTACGGCAGCTAAAAAAGCTTTAGAAGGGGTAGGGGCAGACACGACTCGAGCAGAGGCCAAAACCTTGATCGATCATCTCAAAGCAGCTCAAGATGCTTTGGTATACACAGAAAGCTATGCGAAAGAAGTTGCTGCAAAAGAAGCAGCAGAAAAACTTGCCATGAAGAAGGTCATCTCGATTGATGCAGGTCGCAAATACTTCTCGCTGGATCAGTTGAAACGGATCGTCGATAAGGCCAGTGAGCTGGGGTATTCTGACTTGCACCTCCTGGTCGGAAATGATGGTATGCGCTTCGTACTCGATGATATGACGGTGGAATCCAATGGTAAAACCTATGCTAGTGACGATGTGAAAAAGGCCATTTTAGAAGGTACCAAGGCTTATTATGATGATCCAAATGGGCAAGCCTTGACCCAAGCGGAAATGGATGAGCTCCATGCTTATGCTACTGCTAAAGGAATCGGCTTAATTGCAGCAGTCAATAGTCCTGGACACATGGATGCCTTGTTGGTGGCCATGGAAAAATTGGGTATAGAAAACCCACGAGCTAGCTTTGATACTGTTTCAAAAACAACCATGGATTTGACCAATGAGGCAGCAGTTAACTTTACCAAAGCCTTGATTGGCAAGTACATGGACTACTTCAAAGACAAGTCTAAGATCTTTAACTATGGAACAGATGAATATGCCAACGACGCTACCAGTGCGCAAGGCTGGTACTACCTCAAGTGGTATGACCTCTATGGTAAATTTGCGGAGTATTCCAATAGTCTTGCAGCTATGGCGCGTGAAAAAGGCTTGCAGCCAATGGCCTTTAACGATGGCTTCTATTATGGAGATGAAGATGATGTTGCCTTTGACAAGGATGTCTTGATTTCATACTGGTCTAAAGGATGGTGGGGCTATAACCTCGCGTCACCGCAGTATTTAGCAGACAAGGGCTACAAATTCCTCAATACCAACGGAGACTGGTACTATGTTTTGGGTCACAGGGGAGATCAAAGCTATCCACTCGATAAAGCTATCCAACATTCAGAAACTATTCCATTTGAACAATTAGCTTCAACCAAATACCCTGATGTGAAATTACCGGTGTCCGGAAGTATGTTGGGAATCTGGGCAGATGAACCGGCCAATGAATACAAGGAAGAAGAAGTCTTCCAGGTCATGGAAGCTTTTGCCAACCACAACAAGGACTATTTCAAGGCAGACTTCACTGCTCTTAGAAAAGCAGTTGCTACGGTGCCAACAGATCTAGCTATTTACACACCAGAATCTCGCGCAGCCCTTGCGAAAGTCTTAGATAGCTTGAATTGGAATGTGAGCCGTGCTCATCAAGATCAGGTGGATCAAGAAGTGGCTGCTCTGACCCAAGCCCTTGCGGGGCTTAAGCCAATTACACAAGTGGGTAGCTTGGCTGAAAATGACGTCAAAGCCCTAGTGGAAGACAAACCAAGTCTTGAAATCGTAGAAAAAGAACTTGATTTTGACCTTGTGGAACGGACCAATCCAGATCTCGCTAAAGGAGAACGCAGAGTGATCCAGACTGGAGTTAAAGGGCAAGGTCTTGAGTATGTAGAGGTTTCGGCACTTGATCAAAGTCGAAAAGTGATCGCTACAGAAGTTGCCACAGAGCCGGTTGCAGAAATTGTTGAAGTCGGTATCAAAGAAGTCGTGATCCCAACAAGCCCTTCCGTAGAAGCACCAGTGAAATCAGACTTGCTCGTAAACAAAGTGGTTCCAGATCATTCAACACCTCAAGTGATCTCGAAAGATCAACCAGTAGCACCAGTAAATACCCCAACGCCAATTCCAGCAGCTGTGGAAAAAGAGGTTCGTTCAGAAGCAGTATCTTCTAACAAGCAACTCCCAGAAACAGGAGTGGAATCTGCTCTGGGACTCGCTTTACTAGGAGCGATCTTAGGAGCAGCAGGAATGGACTTGAAAAATAAAAAAAGAGACTGAGACCTAGTTGATTTGTAACAGGTCGAAGTTAGGAGAGTGGGACAGAAATCGGTAATTCGTTAGAATTCGATTTCGTCGTCCCACCTCCGCACAGTTGAGTAGGGCTGTAAAAGCTGATGAAATCAGCGTAGTAGAGCCCACTCAACCACTGCGTCTTGTTCGACAATCCAAAAATAATTGAGAGGCTAGGACTTTTGTCCCAGCTTCTTTTTGTGTTTGTAAAACTGTACCCGGACAGTTTTGTTTTTTCACTCTTGTAACCCCTTCTATATCCTGCTAAAATAAAAACATGACACGATACAAAGCAACCATTTCATATGACGGGACCTTGTTTGCAGGGTTTCAACGCCAACCGCATGCCCGTAGTGTGCAAGAGGAAATCGAGAAGACCTTGACGCGTCTCAATCAAGGAACCCCTGTTACCGTTCATGGAGCGGGGCGGACGGATTCAGGTGTCCATGCTCTTGGGCAGGTGATTCATTTTGATCTCCCCCAAGCGCGGGATGAGGAAAAGCTCCGCTTTGCCCTCGATACCCAAATCCCAGAGGATATTGATTTCATCCGAGTGGAGCAAGTAGTGGCTGACTTTCACTCACGCTACAAGAAGCACAGCAAGACCTATGAATTTATCGTGGATTATGGTCGTCCCAAGAACCCCATGATGCGCCACTATGCCACCCACTATCCTTATCCTTTGGATGTGGAAAAGATGCAAGCAGCCATCCAAAAGTTGGAGGGAACCCATGATTTCACCGGTTTCACAGCTTCAGGAACCAGCGTGGAAGATAAGGTTCGTACGATTACAGAGGCTCGCTTGGTCGAGGATGCAGAACATCATCGCCTTGTCTTTACCTTTTCGGGCAATGGCTTTCTCTACAAGCAAATCCGCAATATGGTGGGAACTTTGTTGAAGATTGGAAATGATCGGATGCCGATCGAGCAGATCGATCTAATTTTAGAAAAGAAGGACCGCAATCTAGCAGGTCCTACAGCAGCGCCAAATGGCTTATATTTAAAGGAGATCCGTTATGAGTAATGAATTGATTCTAGCTATTTCAGGAAATGATATTTTTAGTGGGGGAGGTCTTCACGCAGACCTTGCAACTTATACGACTAACAAACAGCATGGCTTTGTAGCGGTGACTTGTTTGACCGCTATGACGGAGCACGGTTTTGAAGTGATTCCGGTGGATCCGACGACCTTTGCTCAACAGCTCAACTCTCTCAAGGATGTTCCTTTTTCTGCTATTAAACTCGGCCTTTTGCCAAATGTTGAAGTGGCAGACTTGGCTTTGGACTATGTCAAAGCCCATGCGGAGATTCCTGTGGTACTAGATCCTGTCTTGGTCTGCAAGGAAAGTCATGATGTAGAAGTTTCAGCTCTTCGAGACGAATTGATTAAGTTCTTCCCTTATGTGACCATCATCACGCCAAACTTACCAGAAGCTGAGATCTTAACCCAAAGCAAGATTCAATCGCTCGACGATATGAAGGAGGCAGCGCGCAAGCTCCACGAATTAGGCGCAGCGAATGTCGTGGTCAAAGGAGGCAATCGTCTCAATAAAGAAAAGGCCATTGATGTCTTTTATGATGGGACAGACTTCACCGTCATTGAAGAGCCAGTCTTAGAAAAGAACAATACAGGAGCTGGTTGTACCTTTGCGTCTAGCATTTCCAGCCAGTTGGTGCAAGGGAAATCTCCACTTGAAGCTGTTAAAGCCTCTAAAGACTTTGTTTTCCAAGCGATTCAACATTCAGACCAGTATGGAGTAGTACAGTATGACATCTAATCGAACTCAACTCATTGCCCGCCTCTCTATTTTGACAGCCTTGACAGTTGTACTTGGCTACTATACCAAACTTCCAACTCCTACAGGGATCGTCACCCTGCTAGATCTTGGAGTGTATTTCACAGCCTTCTATTTTGGGCGCAAGGAAGGTGCTATTGTAGGTGGTGTCGGAGCCTTCCTACTTGACCTGATTTCAGGCTATCCTCAGTGGATGTTTTTTAGCCTCCTCTTTCACGGGGGACAAGGCTATTTCGCTGGCTTCAAGGGAAAAGCTCGTTACCTAGGCTTGCTCCTTGCGACAGTCGTCATGGTAGGCGGTTACGCACTAGCTTCCGCTCTCTTTTTAGGCAATGGCTGGGGTGCTGCTATCTCGGACATTCCGAACAACCTCGCTCAGAATTTTGTTGGAATGGCTTTAGGCTATGTGGTCTATTATGCATTTCAAAAGAAAGGAAGCTAATTCATGGATCTGGAGCAACTGAAGAAGGATACAAAAGAAATCCTGGTAGATGTCTTGGAAAAAAGCCGTCTCCGCCAAGGACAGATTCTAGTCCTCGGGATGTCTTCAAGTGAAGTTGCAGGAGGGCAAATTGGAAAAGCCTCCAACATCGACCTTGCCGAAGCTATTGTCCAGACCTTGCTAGATGAGTTGAATCCAAGAGGGATTTATCTGGCAGTGCAAGGATGTGAGCATCTCAATCGCGCCTTGGTGGTCGAAAGAGAATTGGCAGATAAAAAGGAGTTAGAAATCGTCAATGTCCTTCCGAGTCTCCATGCAGGAGGTGCTGGACAACTCGCAGCTTTCAAGTATTTTAAGGATCCTGTTGAAGTGGAATTTATCACAGCTCAAGCGGGGTTAGACATCGGAGATACCTCGGTGGGGATGCACGTCAAACACGTGCAAGTTCCAATTCGCCCTATCTTGCGTGAACTAGGTGGAGCCCATGTCACAGCCCTCGCCAGTCGGCCAAAATTGATCGGCGGTGCCCGTGCTCTCTACCTCGATGATCCCATCCGAAAATCATAATCAGAACTAGCTTTAAACGGCTAGTTTTTTTGGATGAAAAGAGAGGCAAAAACGTTTTAAAACTTGCAATTTCAAAGTTTTGTGGTAAAATTATAAGGAATGACTATATTATTTTAAGGAGAGACAGAATGTCTGTATCATTTGAAAACAAAGAAACTAACCACGGTGTATTGACTTTCACAATCAGCCAAGAGCAAATCAAACCTGCTTTGGACCGTGTGTTTGAGTCAGTTAAGAAAACTTTGAACGTACCTGGATTCCGTAAAGGTCATATTCCACGTCCAATCTTCAACCAACGTTTCGGTGAAGAAGCTCTTTACCAAGATGCTTTGAACGATCTTCTTCCAGCAGCATATGAAGCAGCTGTTAAAGAAGCTGGAATCGAAGTGGTAGCACAACCAACTTTCGATGTTGTATCTATGGAAAAAGGTCAAGACTGGACATTGACAGCAGCTGTTGTAACAAAACCTGAAGTAAAATTGGGTGCTTACAAAGACCTTGAAGTATCAGTAGAAGTTTCTAAAGAAGTAACAGACGCTGATGTGGATGCTCGTATCGAACGCGAACGCAACAACTTGGCTGAATTGGTTGTTAAAGAAGGTGCTGCAGCAGAAGGTGACACAGTTGTGATCGACTTCGTAGGTTCTATCGACGGTGTTGAATTCGACGGTGGTAAAGGTGACAACTTCTCACTTGGACTTGGTTCAGGTCAATTCATCCCAGGTTTCGAAGACCAATTGGTTGGACACTCTGCTGGTGAAACAGTTGATGTGATTGTAACCTTCCCAGAAGACTACCAAGCAGCTGACCTTGCAGGTAAAGAAGCGAAATTCGTGACAACTATCCACGAAGTAAAAGCAAAAGAAGTACCAGCTCTTGACGATGAATTGGCAAAAGACATCGACGAAGAAGTTGAAACTCTTGACGAATTGAAAGAAAAATACCGCAAAGAATTGGCAGCAGCTAAAGAAGAAGCATACAACGATGCAGTAGAAGCAGCAGCAATCGATCTTGCAGTTGAAAACGCTGAAATCGTTGACCTTCCAGAAGAAATGATCCACGAAGAAGTACACCGTTCAATCAACGAGTTCCTTGGAAACATGCAACGTCAAGGTATCTCACCTGAAATGTACTTCCAAATCACTGGAACAACTCAAGAAGATCTTCACAAACAATACGAAGCAGAAGCTGAAAGCCGTACGAAGACAAACCTTGTGGTTGAAGCAGTAGCGAAAGCAGAAGGCTTCGAAGCAACTGAAGAAGAAATCAACGCTGAAATCGAACAATTGGCAGCAGATTACAACATGCCAGTTGAACAAGTTCGCAACCTTCTTTCACCAGAAATGTTGAAACATGACATCACAGTGAAGAAAGCAGTGAACGTGATCACAAGCACAGCAAAAGTAAAATAATTGAGATAAAAAAGAAGAGCCGTGAGGCTCTTCTTTTTTTGATTTCATGGAGAATCCTGGAATTTTCCTTTGACGAAAGGGGAAATTTATCGTACAATAGAGTGTAACGATAAAATGCGTGATAGATTTAGTGGCGAGAAGTTTTCAATCTATCATTGAGGATAGGATGAGGTTTAAGACCGGATCCTTCTCCATTTAGGAAATGAAACATAAGGAGATTTACCCTTGGAATTAGAAGTATTTGCTGGACAAGAAAAAAGTGAACTTTCTATGATTGAAGTGGCGCGTGCGATTTTGGAATTACGCGGACGTGACCATGAAATGTACTTTAGCGATCTTGTAAATGAAATTCAAATTTACCTTGAAAAATCAAACATCGAGATCCGTGAAGCTCTTCCATTGTTCTATACAGAATTGAATGTAGATGGAAGCTTTATCCCACTTGGAGATAACAAATGGGGTCTTCGTTCATGGTATGCCATCGATGAAGTTGACGAAGAAATCATCGCTCTTGAAGAAACAGACGAAGATGAAACTCCTAAGAAACGGAAGAAAAAACGTGTCAATGCCTTTATGGATGGAGACGAAGATGCGATCGACTACAACGACGACGATCCAGAAGACGAAGAAGTTTACGAAGCAGATCCAGCTCTTTCATATGATGAAGAAAATCCAGACGATGAAAAGAGTGAAGTCGAAGCTTACGATGCTGAAATCAATGAAATCGTACCAGATGATTTGGGTGAGGAAGTTGAATTAAGCGAAGAAGACGACGAAGAAGAGGATTCTGAAGACGAGGAAGAAGAATAAATCATAAGAAGAGGCTGGGACAAAAGTCCTAGCCTCTCA
>NZ_KV834640.1:0-46611 GCF_001837905.1 Streptococcus sp. HMSC076C09 | reverse complement strand
ACGAATTACCGATTTCTGTCCCACTCTCTTTTTGTTTGCATTGAAAAAAGTGGCGAAATGGAGTATGATAAACGTGTAAGGATTCCCAAATAGGAGGTATTCAGATGGACTTTCATTTAGATCAAAGTTTAGTAGCTCTTGGTATTGATACGGTTGTGGTCGGAATTGCTAGAAATGTGGATCCCCAAGCAGTCCTGCCCCCTTCTTTTCTTGAAAAGAAGCAAGCAGTTGAACAATGGGCGCTCCAGTGTCAAACAGAAGAAGTAGCGGCATCCCCTGTCATCAAAGGCTATACAGACCTCTTGCAAAAAGTAGGGCGTAGCATCAAGAAAAATCCACCAACAGTCCTTGCTCTTATCCGAAACATCCAGCATCGTGGTGCTCTGCCTCAGATCAATAGCATCATCGATATCTATAATGTCGAATCGCTGAAGTCTTTTCTCGCGATCGGAGGACATGACCTAGATAAGATTGAGGGGCCGATTGAATTTACAGTGAGTCAAAGAGAAGATCTCTTCTTCCCCATCCTTTCTAGCGAAAAGCATGTAGCACCGACAGATCCCGTCTATAGAGATCAAAAAGGAGTTCTGGCTTGGTTGGATGTACGCGATAGTGACCATTACAAATTTGAGGAGACTACGCAAAACGCTCTCTTTGTCATCCAAGGAAATACCGAGACGTCAGTCGAGATGCGTTTAGAAGCGCTAGAACGAATCCACAAGGACCTTGCTCTTTGCATGCCTCAGCTTCAATTTGAGAAATTTCTCGTCACACAAAATGGAGTGGAAAAGGTCGTGTAAACAGCGAAAATCATTTTCATGAATTTTTCAATTTGACAAAGTAATCCATTTGCGGTAAGATATTGTTCGGGCACCTCATTTTGAGGTCGGAGCTCCCTAAGGATTAGGGAGCTATTTTTGTTTTTTCTGCAAAGAGGAATGGCCTCTACAACATTAGAAGAAGAGGAAAGCACATGTCAACAAAATATATTTTTGTCACAGGTGGTGTCGTATCATCCATCGGGAAAGGGATTGTCGCAGCAAGTCTTGGTCGCTTGCTTAAAAATCGTGGATTGAAAGTGACCATCCAAAAATTTGACCCTTATATCAATATCGACCCAGGGACGATGAGTCCTTACCAACACGGGGAAGTATTTGTCACAGACGATGGTGCAGAGACAGACTTGGACCTTGGTCACTATGAACGCTTTATTGATATCAATCTGAATAAGTACTCAAATGTAACGACAGGGAAAATTTATAGTGAGGTCCTTCGTAAGGAACGTCGTGGAGAATACTTGGGAGCAACTGTACAGGTCATTCCTCATATCACAGATGCCTTGAAAGAGAAGATCAAACGGGCAGCGACGACGACGGATTCAGATGTCATCATCACAGAAGTCGGGGGAACAGTTGGAGACATTGAGTCCCTTCCATTCCTTGAAGCTCTACGTCAAATGAAGGCAGATGTTGGTGCTGAAAACGTTATGTACATCCACACCACTCTTCTACCTTACTTGAAGGCTGCGGGAGAAATGAAAACCAAGCCGACCCAACACTCTGTGAAAGAATTGCGTGGTCTTGGAATTCAACCAAATATGTTGGTCATCCGTACAGAAAAACCAGCTGGTCAAGGAATTAAGAACAAGTTGGCTCAATTCTGTGATGTGGCACCAGAAGCTGTCATTGAATCACTGGATGTGGAACATTTGTACCAAATCCCATTGAACTTGCAAGCACAAAATATGGACCAAATCGTTTGTGACCATTTGAAATTGGATGTTCCTGCAGCAGATATGACAGAATGGTCTGCAATGGTCGACAAGGTCATGAACCTCAAGAAGCAGGTCAAGATTTCCTTGGTTGGAAAATACGTAGAATTGCAAGATGCCTACATTTCTGTCGTTGAGGCCTTGAAGCACTCAGGGTATGCCAATGATGCAGAGGTCAAGATTAATTGGGTCAATGCCAATGATGTGACTGTTGAGAATGTGGCAGAACTCCTTGGAGATGCGGATGGGATCATTGTCCCAGGTGGTTTTGGTCAACGGGGAACAGAAGGAAAAATTCAAGCCATCAAGTATGCGCGTGAACAGGACGTACCAATGTTGGGTGTCTGCTTGGGTATGCAGTTAACCTGTATCGAATTTGCCCGTCACGTTTTAGGTTTGGAAGGGGCTAATTCATCCGAATTGGATCCAGAAACCAAGTATCCAATTATCGATATCATGCGGGACCAAATCGATGTGGAAGACATGGGTGGAACGCTCCGTCTCGGTCTTTACCCTTCTAAACTCAAACGAGGATCAAAAGCAGCAGCTGCCTATGACAATCAAGAAGTGGTACAACGTCGCCACCGTCACCGTTATGAGTTTAACAATGCTTTCCGTGAACAGTTCGAAGAAGCAGGATTTGTCTTCTCAGGCGTTTCACCAGACAACCGTTTGGTCGAAATCGTTGAAATCCCAGAAAACAAATTCTTTGTTGCTTGCCAATACCACCCAGAATTGTCAAGCCGTCCAAACCGCCCAGAAGGACTTTACACAGCCTTTATCACAGCGGCAGTTGAAAACCACGATAGCAAATAAAAATCAAGGGATCAGGTCGAGAAACCTGATCCCTTTTTGTGAAAAAATGACAAACCCTGAAAAAAGTTTGAAAAAAATCTTGACAAAAAAGTTGTTGATTGATATACTAGTAAAGTACTCAATCGCGGGGATGGCGGAATTGGCAGACGCGCAGGACTAAGGATCCTGTGACCGCTTTAGGTCGTGAGGGTTCAAGTCCCTCTCTCCGCATCGGATCAAGATAGCTTTGGCTATCTTTTTTTGTTTTCAAATTTCTTTGTGGTAGAATAGGTGTGAGATGAGGTGAGAAAATGAAGAAGAAGTATCTGGTTTTGGTCGATGGCCTCTTTGCACTATTGGGAAGTGCCATTAATTTTTTCGGTCCTATCATGATTTTAGCTATGGCGATAGGCGCATACAAGGATACTTTTAGATATTTTATTGCCTTAAACATATGGAATGTCCTCGTTTTTCTAGCAGCGATTGCTTCTAAGTGTTTGCTCAGAAAAGAGAAAAGGATTAAAAAGTGGATTCCCAATCTTTTCTTGATGGCAGGCTTTATTCTACTTGTTGCGATATTTCTTGCTGTACCTGACACCTTTCCTTTTCTTTTTAGATTGGTAAACGGGCTTCTTGGAAAAATGTTCACCGACAGTCAATTATTTGCTGCTTATTTCTATTCTCAATGGGTTGCAGCGGTATTCCTTGTGATTTGCGGGATTGCCTTTCTCCTTTCACTAAAAAATTTTAAAGAAGAGAATTGAGAGTGGGACAGAAATCGGTAATTCGTTAGAATTCGATTTCGTCGTCCCACCTCCGCACAGTTGAGTAGGGCTGTAAAAGCTGATGAAATCAGCGTAGTAGAGCCCACTCAACCACTGCGTCTTGCTCGACAATCCAAAAATAATTGAGAGGCTAGGACTTTTGTCCCACTCTCTTTTCCTTATTTGCTAGGATGAAAGTCTTAGGAGTTAGGAGATTCCACCCTATTTATCGTAAGAAAGCGCTTAAAGACACAGGAAAAACTAGCAATTTCATCTAAAAAGTGATAAAATAAACAATGTAAGTGGGATTAACCCCATAAAAATTTATAGGAGGCCTATAACAAATGGCAATCGTTTCAGCAGAAAAATTTGTCCAAGCAGCTCGTGACAATGGTTATGCAGTTGGTGGATTTAACACAAACAACCTTGAGTGGACTCAAGCTATCTTGCGTGCAGCAGAAGCTAAGAAAGCTCCAGTACTTATCCAAACTTCTATGGGTGCTGCTAAATACATGGGTGGTTACAAAGTATGTAAAGCCCTTATTGAAAACCTTGTAGAATCAATGGGTATTACTGTACCAGTTGCTATTCACCTTGACCATGGTCACTACGACGATGCTCTTGAATGTATCGAAGCTGGTTACACTTCAATCATGTTTGACGGTTCACACCTTCCAGTTGAAGAAAACCTTAAATTGGCGAAAGATGTCGTTGAAAAAGCTCATGCTAAAGGTATCTCAGTAGAAGCTGAAGTTGGTACTATCGGTGGTGAAGAAGACGGTATCATCGGTGACGGTGAATTGGCACCAATCGAAGACGCTAAAGCAATGGTTGCTACAGGAATCGACTTCTTGGCGGCAGGTATCGGTAACATCCACGGTCCTTACCCAGCAAACTGGAAAGGTCTTCACCTTGACCACTTGCAAAAATTGACTGAAGCTGTTCCAGGATTCCCAATCGTATTGCACGGTGGATCAGGTATCCCTGATGATCAAATCCAAGCAGCTATCAAACTTGGTGTTGCAAAAGTTAACGTGAACACTGAATGCCAAATCGCATTTGCAAATGCTACTCGTCAATTCGTACGTGAATACGATGCAAACGAAGCAGAATACGACAAGAAGAAACTCTTCGACCCACGTAAATTCTTGAAACCAGGTTTCGAAGCAATTACTGCAGCTGTTGAAGAACGTATCGACGTATTCGGTTCAGAAGGCAAAGCTTAATTAAAAACAGGAAAGCAAGGTCCCATGTGGATCTTGTTTTTTTGTTTGGGAAAGGTTGCTTCCAGGGGTTAATTTTTGTACAATATGCCTATGAAAAAATTCAAACTGTGGAGCTGGATCGTTTGTGGCTTTCTCCTGATCTTTTTAGGTGCTACATTTGTTTTTCATCAATTTAGTTTACGAAATGAAAGTAAGCTTCTCACACCCATTGGTAAACAAGTTACAGTCAATGGACATCGAATGAATGTCTCTGTTAAAGGAGAAGGACCTCAAACAATCGTTTTTCTTTCCGGTGCAGGTATCGCCTCTCCTATCCTAGACTTTAAGAATCTATCAGATCCCCTATCCAAAAAATACAAGGTTGTTGTCGTGGAGCGAGCAGGATATGGTTTTAGTGAAGATAGTGATCGTTCAAGAGATGTGATGGAGGTCCTTTCTGAGACCCGTCAAGCTTTGGCGCAAGCTCATGTTTCAGGTCCTTATGTGATTATTTCGCATTCTATGGCTAGTTTAGAGAGTCTTGCTTGGCAGGAGAAGTTTCCTGATGAAGTGAAAGCTTTGATTGGTTTAGATTGGGCATTGCCATCAAGTTATGAAGATTTAAAGGAGAATCAGACCTTGCTCACTGTGGCATATTGGAGCAGCAAGATTGGCTTATTACGCTACTTTCCTGAGTCCTTATATATAAAAAATCAAACTCTGATCGAAAGTGAACGAAAACAATATAAACTTCTAGCTTATAAGCAGTTGATGTCACAAGCTATGTTTCATGAATCGCGTTTGGCAAAGGAAAATGCCAAGAAAGTTCCATCTAGCATTAATCCGAAAATTCCAGCCTTACTCCTGGTTTCTAACGGTGAAGGCACGACCTTTAGCCAATCAGAGTGGCAACTTTATGCAGAGAGATTTGCAAGCGACCAGTCTAATGTTCAAGTCGACTATATGGATGCGCCTCACGACCTCTATCATTATCAAAGCGATGCTATTGTTTCTCGCATTAAAGAATTTTTAGAGAATAATTGAGGGCTTAAAAATCCATTGAGACTGATGATAATAATTGAAAGGTAATGACTTATGAATAATTCTTATATTTTACTTAGACATGCTCATTCAAGATTTTCAAGTGATGATTTTAATAGAACTTTGTCAGAAAAAGGATTTTCATCTCTTAATCAGTTAGATTTTTTGAATTCTTTTAATATTGATTATTATTTTTCTAGTCCTTATAAACGAGCATTTGAAACGATTAATAGCTCGCCAATTCAATTTGATAAAATAGTTCTTGATAATCGGTTACGAGAGCGAAAATTATCCTCAAGATTTATTGAAGATACTGAGTTTGAAAAAACAATTCAATATTTATGGCAAAATCCAGATAAATCTCTTATTGGAGGAGAGTCCAATCGAGAAGCATTAAATAGAATTTTAGATTTATTTGAGGACTTGGAAGAAAGGTACTCAGATAAAACCATTTTACTGAGTTCTCATGGAAATTTGCTAGGAATCTTAATCAATCATTTTGATTCAAGTTTTGATTATAAAAAATGGGGACAGATGACTTTTCCAGATTGCTTTCTAGTTGACAAAGATAAGAGTGTGAAAAGAATTATGAAAGTTACATCTAGGTAATCATTTAGTTCAATCTATGTGATTTTATTTTCTGTTATTACAAATAGAATTGAAGGAAAAATAGCCATGATATTCGATCAGTCCTTGCAAGCCTACCTACATGAAGTAGATGATGTTCTTGTAGCTTGGGAAGAAAAACCAAGTGGAAACTTTGAGATGGAAGCTCAGTTGCTTGCAGCCAATTACCATAAAAATCTTTACCGTATTCTTGCATTTATACTGCCTCATTTACAAGAATTTTATGGGTATTTCACAGATGAAGAAGCTACTGAAAAATTGGGTAAACCCATCATCGAGCCAGAAAGACAAACCGTTACTTTCTGCGATCAAACTTTTGATGATATTCATATCTTTTCTTTTGACTATCAGGGGCAGGCATTTGAGAGTCTGGAGAATTTTGCCATTGATGGTTAAGGTCTGTTTTCAGTTTTAAAAAGAAGGAGAGAGACTGATGAGTACTGCTGATTTTGTCTTTATTGAGAGTAAAGACCCCATATTCCTAGATTTACAAGCCTTTTGTACTGCTTTGAGAGAAAAATTTCCAGGTATTTTGATCAGAGAAAGGACGAATCCTGAAAAAGCTTACTCGCTTTCTTGGGATTATCAAAGTCCTCAGCTTACTTTGGAAAGTTCACTGAGTAGCAAGAAAAATGTTTTTGTGATTGATTACTTTGATTCAACGAACAGGTTACAAGATTATGCCTCCTATATCATCTGGCTTCGGAAATGGTTTCCACCTGAAGAGAAAGTTTCCTTTTGTGATGAAGGTTATGAGTATGTGTTTGAACTTCCTAGTGATTTATCCCAAAAGGAGTTGGAAAACTACTTACGAACAAGGTTTGATGAGTGAAGAAGAAGTTCAAAAACGAATAATGATATGGAAAAGTTGAAAAGGAGAATCAGATGCTTACTAAAGATGATATGTTAGTTGCTTTGCATGATGCAATTACTGAAGACCAAGAATTTGAGTTGGCAGACGAGATTGTAGATGCCATGGAGGCTTACCCTCAACCCTTTGATTTGGTTGACCCCGTCTTAGACTTTATTTCCAAGCATCCAGAAGTAGATTTTGGAGCTCCAGGTGAGTTGGTTCACTTTGTGGAGCGATTTTATCATCAAGGCTATGAGGAATTATTGATGGAGTCAGTTCTAAAAAGTCCAACTGTGCATAACATCTGGATGCTTCATCGATGCTATAATGACAATGATCCAAATCTAGTCCGGCAGATTCAGACTTTGGTTGGAGAACTGAAGAAGGATAAGACTCTTGATTCACAAGTAAGAAGCATGATTGAAGACTTAACTTGGTAGAGGGAGGTGATGCAGCATCACCTTTTTATCTTTTCTTAGGGATAAAAATTTTCGATATAAATTAACACTTGTTTTCCGTAGACATTTGCACTATAAAAGGGTGTTATTAGGGCTTTCTTTCCTTATGTTGAAAAAGAAGGCAGTTTTTTTGGTATTTTAAGGAAACGATGAAACCAGAATTTTTGCTTAAAAGTATTATTTTAAGAGAAAAATTTCTCATTTCATAATCAATAAGCAAACGCTTGCATTCCTTTTTTTATTGGATTATAATAGGTTGGTATAAAGCCTTCTGTAATAATATTTAGAAAGTGTAGAAAGTAAGGATTTAGAATATTTGTGGTCAAAAATACAATGTTGCTTCTTACGATAGGGAGATAGATATGGCAATGATAGAAGTGCAACATCTTCGGAAAAATTTTGTGAAGACAGTTAAGGAGCCGGGTTTAAAGGGAGCCTTGCGCTCCTTTATTCATCCTGAAAAGCAGACCTTTGAAGCGGTCAAGGATTTAACTTTTGAAGTTCCAAAAGGGCAGATTTTAGGATTTATCGGGGCAAATGGTGCTGGGAAGTCAACCACCATCAAAATGCTGACAGGGATTTTAAAACCGACATCTGGTTTTTGTCGGATTAACGGCAAGATTCCGCAGGATAATCGCCAAGATTATGTCAAGGATATTGGAGTCGTTTTCGGACAACGCACCCAGTTATGGTGGGATTTGGCTCTGCAAGAGACCTACACGGTTTTGAAAGAGATCTATGATGTACCGGACTCGCTTTTCCATAAGCGTATGGACTTTTTGAATGAAGTTTTGGATTTGAAGGAATTTATCAAGGATCCTGTGCGGACTCTTTCACTAGGTCAACGGATGCGGGCGGATATTGCGGCTTCCTTGCTTCACAATCCCAAAGTTCTCTTTTTAGATGAACCGACTATTGGTTTGGATGTGTCGGTCAAGGACAACATTCGTCGGGCCATTACCCAGATTAATCAGGAGGAAGAGACAACTATTCTCTTGACTACTCATGATTTGAGTGATATTGAGCAACTCTGTGATCGGATTTTTATGATTGATAAGGGGCAAGAGATTTTTGATGGAACGGTTAGCCAGCTCAAGGAGACCTTTGGAAAGATGAAGACTCTCTCCTTTGACCTGACGCCAGGTCAAAATCATCTCCTCTCTCATTATGAGGGCTTGCCTGATATGTCCATTGATAGACAAGGAAATACTCTCAATATTGAATTCGATAGTTCCCGCTACCAGTCGGCCGATATTATCAAGCAAACCTTATCTGATTTTGAGGTCCGTGATTTGAAGATGGTAGATACGAATATTGAAGATATTATCCGTCGCTTCTACCGAAAGGAGCTCTAAGATGGTCAAATTGTGGAGACGTTATAAACCCTTTATCAATGCGGGGATTCAGGAGTTGATTACCTATCGAGTCAACTTTATTCTCTATCGGATTGGTGATGTCATGGGGGCTTTTGTGGCCTTTTATCTCTGGAAGGCAGTCTTTGACTCCTCTCAGGAGCCTTTGATTCAGGGCTTCAGTATGGCAGATATCACTCTCTACATCATCATGAGTTTTGTGACCAATCTGTTGACCAGGTCTGATAGCTCCTTTATGATTGGGGAGGAGGTCAAGGATGGCTCCATTATCATGCGCTTGCTGAGACCAGTGCATTTTGCGGCCTCTTACCTTTTCACCGAACTTGGCTCCAAGTGGTTGATTTTTATCTCTGTTGGCCTGCCATTTTTAAGTGTCATTGTTTTGATAAAAATCTTATCTGGGCAAGGTATTCTAGAGGTGCTGGGATTAACTGTCCTTTATCTCTTTAGCTTAACTCTGGCTTATCTGATTAACTTTTTCTTTAATATCTGCTTTGGATTTTCAGCCTTTGTATTTAAAAATCTTTGGGGTTCCAACCTACTTAAGACTTCCATAGTGGCCTTTATGTCTGGGAGTTTGATTCCCTTGGCTTTCTTTCCAAAGGTCATTTCAGATATTCTGTCCTTCTTACCTTTCTCATCCTTAATTTACACTCCGGTCATGATTATTGTTGGGAAATACGATGCTAGTCAGATTCTTCAAGCACTTTTGCTTCAGCTTTTCTGGCTTATAGTGATGGTGGGCTTGTCTCAGTTGATTTGGAAACGAGTCCAGTCATTTATCACCATTCAGGGAGGTTAGTATGAAAAAATATCAACGCATGCATCTGATTTTTATCAGACAGTACATCAAGCAAATCATGGAATACAAGGTAGATTTTGTGGTTGGTGTGTTGGGAGTCTTTCTGACTCAAGGCCTGAACCTCTTGTTTCTCAATGTCATCTTTCAACACATTCCCTCCCTAGAAGGTTGGACTTTTCAAGAAATTGCCTTTATCTATGGATTTTCCTTAATTCCAAAGGGACTAGATCATCTCTTTTTTGACAATCTCTGGGCTTTAGGTCAACGACTAGTTCGAAAAGGGGAGTTTGACAAGTATCTGACTCGTCCTATCAATCCCCTATTTCATATTCTGGTTGAGACCTTTCAGATTGATGCCTTGGGTGAACTCTTGGTCGGTGGCATTCTATTAGGAACAACAGTAACTAGCATCTCTTGGACTCTTCCAAAATTCCTGATTTTTCTAGTCTGTATTCCTTTTGCGACCTTGATTTATACTTCTTTAAAAATCGCGACAGCTAGCATCGCTTTTTGGACCAAGCAGTCAGGTGCCATGATTTACATTTTCTATATGTTTAATGATTTTGCCAAGTATCCTATTTCTATTTACAATTCGCTCCTTCGTTGGTTAATTAGCTTTATTGTACCTTTCGCCTTTACGGCTTACTATCCTGCCAGTTATTTCTTGCAGGACAAGGATGGGCTCTTTAACATTGGTGGTTTGATTCTAATTTCCCTTGTCTTCTTTGTTATTTCTTTGAAACTATGGGACAAGGGCTTAGATGCCTACGAAAGTGCGGGTTCGTAATAGGAAGAATCTCAAAGCCTTGTCTCAGGAAAGGCTTTTTCTAATGGAGATGAAAATTTCTTGACATCTATTCTCAGAGTGCTATACTAAGAAGGTAATCGCCGATTTAGCTCAGTTGGTAGAGCAACGCACTCGTAACGCGTAGGTCACAGGTTCGATCCCTGCAATCGGCATAGGAAGAAACGGCTTTGAAGGAGCGAGACGACGAATGATGGTGATAACCGATTCGTTCTGTCTCGCTCTTTTTTTGACCGCATAGGCGCCATTTTTGACCGCTTAGTCAAAAGTCCTTGTCTCCATAGGGGCTCTTTGCTATCATAGAATCATCAAAGGAAGCAATACTTCCAATTAATAAAAACGAGGTATACGATGATGAAAAAATTACTTGGACTTGGATTTATTCTGGCAGCTCTTGCGGTTGTCACAATGGGAATGGTTGGCTTTCCAAAGATCGATGTGAATATCTGGCCTTTATTCCCCGTTCTCTTATTTGCTTTCTTTACGCTTGAAAATCTGTTGAAACAGGACTACAAGGCAAGTGTCATCTGTGCTTTAATTGCTCTGATGATTGCAAACGCGATCTACGATCTCTTGCCGGTTTCAAATGGCTTAGTGATCACAGCGGGTGTCCTTGCTTGCGTGGGTCTTAGTTTTCTTTTACCGGATAAGAATAGCAACAAATAAAGAAAGAGAGTGGGACAGAAATCGGTAATTCGTTAGAATTCGATTTCGTCGTCCCACCTCCGCACAGTTGAGTAGGGCTGTAAAAGCTGATGAAATCAGCGTAGTAGAGCCCACTCAACCACTGCGTCTTGCTCGACAATCCAAAAATAATTGAGAGGCTAGGACTTTTGTCCCAGCCTCTTTACTTCTCAAAAACTACCTCTTGATGGGGAAAACGTGCCACTTACTGAAAAGCCCTTGTTTTGTTTTCAACAGCTGTTATAATGGTACTATCAAAACGTTGGGAAAGGAGTTTTATGAAAGTTAGAATCGAATTGGATCCATCAACGGATGAGCCTGAGATCTTGATTCGAGCTCCGCGCTTGACCCCGGAATTGACCCAGCTGCAAGAGAGAATCCTAGAACAAAAGGTCGCTCCTTTGGCCTTCTACAAGGATCGAAGTGAGTATTTTCTGGATTTGGCATCTATCCTCTTTTTTGAGACGGACGGGGAGAAGATTTTTGGACACACCAAGGACGAGGCCTATGAGGTCAAACAGAAGCTCTATGAGTTGGAGGAGCTACTTCCCATCGCCTTTTGTCGAATTTCCAAATCCACCATTGTCAACGCAAAGCAGATCTATTCTCTAGAAAAGTCTTTTTCAGGGACCAGCACGGTCAATTTCTACCAGACCCATAAGCAGGTTCACGTATCTAGACGCTACTATCAACTCTTAAAAGAACGACTAAATGAAATGAGGTAATATCATGAGAAAAAAATTAATTGGAGTATTCTTAATCCTTTTAGCAGCCTTAATCCTTTTACAGGGCTATTTTGTAAAATGGGACATCAGCATCTGGACCTTAGCTTGGGTTACCTTGCTTGCCGTTCTGTCCCTCTCTAGTTTCTTAAAACGCCATTTTGGTTGGGGCTTCATCTATGGACTTTTAGCCCTCTTTTGTCTCAATGGGCAATACCATTTCCTCCCAGTTTCAAATTCAGTTGTCATCCTTTCCTCAATTCTCGCTGTGATTGGGCTCAACATTTTGTTTAAACCCTCTAAGAAAACAAAAGCCCGCCTAGCTTCCTATTCTGCTGGGTCCATGAGTAAGTCGGATGGCAATGACATTGATGTCACTTTTTCAACAGTGACAAAATATCTCAATGACCAACACTTTACCCGCGGAAGTGCAGATGTGAGTATGGGAGAAGCATCGGTTTATTTTGACAATTGCCGCATCGAGGGTCCATCTGCTCAGTTTGTTGTCGATGTTTCCCTTGGAAGTTTGAGTCTCTATGTACCAAGTGATTGGCGTGTCCATGTAAATGTGGATAATTCCCTCTCAGCGATCCAACATCAGGAAAATCCAAGTGCTCTGACAAGCAAGGATTTCTACATTACGGGCGATGTTTCCTTAGGAAATCTGGAAATTATCTATGTCGGAGCGAATTCGTTTTCTTAAGTCTGAAATGAAAAACTTTGGCCAAAAGCTTGCCAAGAGAGATTTTTTTTGGTAATATAGTACGGTATGTGGTGCTAGCACATCCGTTATATTAGATCTAATAGGAGGAAACACAGAAATGGCTAAAGTATGTTATTTCACAGGTCGTAAGACTGTATCAGGTAACAACCGTTCACACGCTATGAACCAAACAAAACGTGCCGTAAAACCAAACCTTCAAAAAGTAACTGTCCTTATCGATGGTAAACCTAAAAAAGTTTGGGCTTCAGCTCGTGCATTGAAATCTGGTAAAGTAGAACGCGTTTAATAAAGAATATAGAACCTCATAGAGGTTCTTTTCTTTTTCTCTAGAGACAGCTGTCACAGCGGGAGAAGAATAGTCCCTACCCTTTTACAGTTGACCTCTTTTATGGTAAAATAGAATATAAAATACTTTTGAGGTAGAAATTATGACAGTAAAAATCAATACAAAGGACGGTCAAATTGAATTGACTGATGAGGTTATCGCAACTGTTGTAGGCGGTGCCGCTACTGAGATCTTCGGTGTGGTTGGAATGGCCAGCAAAAATGCGATCAAAGATAATTTCCAAGCCCTCCTAGGGAAAGAAAACTTCTCTAAAGGTGTTGTTGTCAAAACAACGGAAGCAGGAACTATCGCAGTTGATGTTTACACTGTTTTGAGCTATGGAACAAAGATTAGCGAAGTCTCAAAAAATATTCAAGAACGTGTGAAATTTAGTTTGGAAAATCAACTTGGAATCACTACGGATACTGTGAATGTCTATATTCAAAATATCAAGATTGTGGGAGAATAATCGTGGCTAATATTACTACAAGTTTATTTCAAGAAATGGTTCAAGCGGGGGCTACGCGCTTAAATAAACAAGCGGAATATGTAAACTCTTTGAACGTCTTTCCTGTACCAGATGGAGATACAGGGACTAATATGGGAATGACCATCGAAAATGGGGCCAAAGAAGTATCTGACCGTTCTGCATCAACTGTTGGAGAAGCGGCAGGGATCTTCGCTAAAGGTCTCTTGATGGGTGCGCGTGGGAACTCAGGAGTCATCACTTCTCAATTGTTCCGCGGATTTTCTCAAAGTGTCAAAGACAAAGAAGAATTGGATGGAGCAGCACTTGCAGCAGCCTTCCAGTCTGGTGTAGAAGTTGCTTATAAAGCCGTTATGAAGCCGGTTGAAGGAACCATTTTGACGGTTTCTCGTGGGGCAGCTATCGGGGCCAAGAAAAAAGCAGAATCTACCAACGATGCAGTAGAAGTCATGCGTGCAGCTCTTGAAGGAGCTAAAACAGCTCTTGCGAAGACTCCAGATATGTTGCCAGTCTTGAAAGAAGTTGGCGTGGTAGACTCTGGTGGTCAAGGGTTGGTCTTCATCTATGAAGGATTCTTGTCAGCCTTGACAGGTGAATTCATTGCTTCTGAAGAGTTCCAAGCAACACCTGCAACCATGTCAGAAATGATCAATGCAGAGCACCACAAGTCAGTTGCTGGTCATGTGGCTACTGAAGACATCAAGTTTGGTTACTGTACAGAAATCATGGTCGCTTTGAAACAAGGTCCAACCTATGTCAAAGACTTCGATTACGATGAATTCCGTAACTATTTGAACAACCTTGGGGATTCCCTATTGGTGGTGAATGACGATGAGATTGTCAAAGTTCACGTCCATACAGAAGATCCAGGTCTTGTCATGCAAGAAGGTCTTAAGTACGGAAGCTTGGTCAAGGTCAAAGTCGACAACATGCGCAACCAACACGAAGCGCAAGTTGAAAAAGAAGAGCGCCAAGCGAAGCCAGTTGAAGAAAAAGAATATGCCATCATCGCAGTCGTTGCGGGTGACGGATTGGCTGATATCTTTAAAGCGCAAGGAGTGGATTACATCATCTCTGGTGGTCAAACCATGAACCCATCAACAGAAGACTTTGTCAAAGCGGTTGAAGAGTTGAATGCACGCAACATTATTATCTTGCCAAACAACAAAAATATCTTGATGGCTGCTCAATCTGCAGCAGAAGTGATTGATCAACCTGCAGCAGTTGTTGAGACCAAGACCATCCCTCAAGGATTGACTAGTCTTCTTGCCTTTGATGAAAGCAAGTCGATCGAAGAAAACTACGAACGCATGAGCGCTTCATTGGGCGATGTTGTGTCTGGTAGTGTGACAACAGCGGTTCGCGATACCACTATTGATGGGCTTGAAATCCATGAAAATGATAATCTTGGAATGGTCGATGGCAAAATCGTTGTTTCAAATCCAGATATGCTGGAAACCTTGGAAGAAACATTCGCTCATATGTTGGATGAAGATAGTGAAATTGTGACCATCTATGTCGGTGAAGACGGCAGTGAGGAGTTGGCAAACGAATTAGCCCAAGCCCTTGCTGAGAAGTATGAGGATGTAGAAGTGGAAATCCACCAAGGAGGCCAACCAGTCTACCCATACTTGTTTAGTGTAGAATAATTGAACAGAAGGTTCCTTTCGGAACCTTTTTTGTATATAGAAAAATGAGGAGATTCCCTATGAAATCAGCGTGATTCAGAGGGATTGAGACTGAAGTGAACCCTCCACTGAGGCTTTATTCGTGAGAAAAAGGAGTTTCTGCAAAAAGTCTCACATTCATCAGATTTTTATTCAAATGGAAAAGCTTGAAATGAGGGGGAAATGGTTTGAGCAGTGGAGTTTTTAGACAAGAAAGACGCGATATGTTATACTGGTATCAGTATGTGAAAGGAGAGTTATAAAAATGAAGAAATTTTTTGTAACCCTTGGGCTAGCCATTTTGGTATTGACTGGTTGTTCGCAATCCCAAACAAAGAAAACTACAACCGCTAGCTCATCTAGCAGTTCCTCTGTTAAAAAAGAAGTAAAAAATGAAGAAAAAACCACAACCTTAGTAGGAGATATCAATGGAACAAAACACCGGGATATCATCAAGTCTAAGGGAGATAAGGTTGAAAACCTTCGCATCGAAGTGACGGCTGATCTGCCCCAACAACTTGGGACCATCGCAGCAGAAAAGTCACCTGAAGAGCTCACAGCAGCCATTCAAGCTTTGCTGGAACAAAATGAAGACTATAAGAAGCTAAAAACCGTTCCCGGTTTTAGTTTGGAATACACAGTCACCCCAGAGAAAAAATTGCTCTCAACCAGTGTGATTGACCTCAACCAAATTGACGCCAAGTCTCTAGAAGAAATTTCTTACTTCAAAGATGCTGGTCTCAATGATTTGAAAAACATGAAGGCAGATGCCTTGGTCAAGGCCTTGAAACTGCATGGCATGAAAGAAGAAGGTCAGTAAGAAGAATAGAAAAAGTCGAGTGAAGTCACTTGGCTTTTTTTAGTGACTTTTGTCATGTGAGCGAGTGACAAAATTATCTAGTGGCTGTTATTTTCTTTCGCTATAATATAGTCAGAAAGTAAGAGGTAAGGAAAAATGAAACAATGGTTCTATAAAGTGTTTACGTTAACAGTGGTGGGGATGGTCGTCTATTTGATCTTTTCAAAGGATGATAGTCTCTATTACCATTTTCCTTGGGAATTATTTGCTGGGATTGGCATCATGAGCTGGGCGGTTCAAGAAGGATTGAAAATGATCAAGGCGGTTAAAAAGGAGATGGAGCAATGAAAACAACGGGAGTAACCCTGGTTGTTTTTGCCATCATTCCGGCCGTTTAAGCCTGGTTGAAAGGAGAGTATCATGAGCGTCATTAGAGTAGAGAACTTGAAAAAAAGTATCAAAGGAAAAGTCATTTTAGAAGATCTTTCTTTTGCAGTTGAACGGGGGGATTGTCTGTCCTTGATCGGGCCAAACGGAGCTGGGAAAACAACCTTGATGAACTGTCTTCTGGGAGATAGGAAGGCGACTTCTGGGATTATTGAAGTAGAGGGGAAGGCACCTGGTCATCCTCAGTTAAAGGCTAGTGTGTCCTATCTCCCTCAAGAGAATTCCATCGTTCAAAAGTTAACCGTGCAGGAACTGATCAACTTCTTTCGCTCTATTTATCCCCAACCCTTAACAGGGGAAGAAATCGATGATTTATTACGTTTTAGCTCAGAACAAAAGAAGCAATTGGCTAGTAAGTTGTCTGGTGGTCAAAAGCGTCTCTTATCTTTTGTTCTAACCTTGATTGGTCGTCCTAGCTTACTTTTCTTAGATGAGCCAACTGCGGGGATGGATACGTCCACTCGCCAACGCTTTTGGGAGATTGTTGGGCATTTAAAGGAAGAAGGTGTAACCATTGTCTATTCTTCACATTACATCGAGGAAGTAGAGCACACGGCCGATCGAATTTTGGTCTTGCATCAGGGGCATTTGCTTCGGGATACGACGCCGCTAGCTATGAGAAGCGAAGAGGTAGAAAAACATTTTACCCTGCCTTTGCGCTACCAAGCTCTAGTGGCAGAGATGGAAGACATTGGTGAAGTGGTCATTAAACCCGATGCTCTTCAGGTTGTGACACGGGATGCTAATCGTTTGTGGAGGCGATTGCAAGAAGAAGGATGTTCGATCCAAGAAATCGAAGTAACCAATCGAAGTTTATTGGATTCTATTTTTGAAAATACAAAGGAAGTAGGTAGAGAAGATGAAACGCATGAAAGCTCTCGGCGTGGTTGAGTGGCATTTGACCAGTCGCCAAGCCATTTATTACTTGTTATCAATTGGGATGCCCACGGCCTTTTATCTCTTCTTTTCAGGGATGTACCAGGACACACCAGGGGCACCCGCTCACTTTATGAGGGATTATCTCCTTTCTATGACGGCATTTTCTATGATGTCTACGGCTATCTTTTCTTTTCCAACCGTTCTTGAAACCGATCGACTCAATAATTGGCAAAAAGTCTTGCGCCATACCCCCGTATCTATGGTAGAATATTATCTAATAAAGGTTGTGGGTCTCTTTGTCGATTTTCTCCTATCGATTGTAGTTGTCTTTACCGTGGGCCATGTGGTGCGGCATGTGAATATGCCCCTACAGGATTGGGTCTTAGCAGCCTTTATTCTCATCCTAGGAAGTCTAGCTTTTGTGGCTCTCGGTCTGGTTTTGACCCTGCTTCCTTCCAGTCAATTGATGTCTGTTGTGGGCAATCTCCTTTACATGGGGCTGGCTGTCATGGGTGGTCTTTGGATGCCCATTAGCCTCTTTCCAGAATGGATGCAAGCCATCGGCAAATGCCTACCAACCTATCAATTGATGGAACTGATCAAGACCTTTTTAAACAAGGGGCAGGTCAATGTCTTTGCGAGTGTCTATTTAACTTTGTTTACCCTGGTCTTGTTTGCCCTTGTTATCGTCTATCGTCGTCATTCTGAGGTTCGTTCATGATTGAAAAACTCAAACATATTCACCATATGTTTTACGTAGGCTTAATCTTTATGGCCTTTCCCTTTGCTTCTATTTTCTTAGGGCAGATTCCCTGGTGGCATTTCTTTTTAGCCATCTTCTTTATGATAAGCTATCTAGGAATCCTCATTACTGAAAATAAGAAACTGACCTGGCTTTTTTGGATTTATCTTCTACTTTATATTGCAGGAAATACCTTTTTTGTTGGAACTAGCTTTTGTTGGTTTTACTATTATCTGAGCAATATTTTGCTCTATCGTTTAGGGATTCGCGATTTTCGCTCGCCCTTTCTTTGGACGGCTGTTGGATCACTACTGATCCTTTTTGGAGCCCTGTTATTTAATAGGGAGATGAGAGAAAATGATTGGCTTTTTGTACTGATCATCTGCTTGTTCATCGCGATTATGACCTATAGTATGGCCCGGGCTGAGATGATGGAAGAGTTGAAAGCTGACCATGCCAAGCAAAACGCCCAGATCAATCTCTTACTAGCAGAAAACGAGCGCCATCGGATTGGCCGTGATCTACATGACAGTCTGGGCCACACCTTTGCTATGCTCAGTGTCAAGGCAGACCTGGCTGATCAATTCTTAGCATTGGGTCAGGTTGAAAAGGCCCAGGCCCAGGTGCAAGAGATTCAAGCCATTAGTCAAGAGTCCATGCACCAAGTCCGAGAGATTGTGGAGAACTTGAAGCAGCGAACCCTGGCAAGAGAGCTAGAAACCGTCAAGCAAATGCTGGAAGTGGCTCAAATCAAAGTTGAGATTCAAAATGAGCTTGATACAGCCAGCATCTCGCCGATTCTAGAATCTACTCTGGCCATGGTATCTCTGGAATTAGCTACCAATATGATCAAACACGCTAAAGCGACGCAGGCCCTTCTCTCTTATCGCTCCACCGAGACAGGTGTGGAAATGGTCGCAGAAGATAATGGCATCGGCTTTGCCACAGTCTCCGATAAAGACCTGCACTCGATTCGCGAACGGATTGCCTTGTTGGGAGGAGAGCTGGAGATCAGTCATCAACACAAGCCGACCCGGATAGAAATACGGATCCCCTATCAAGAAAGGAAATAAGATGCGTTTATTAGTTGCTGAAGACCAAAGTATGTTGCGCGATGCGCTCTGCCAGCTCTTGCTCCTACAAGAGGATGTGGAAGATGTCTTGCAGGCTGGCGATGGACAAGAGGCCATTCGTTTACTCGAAACACATCCAGTCGATATTGCGATTTTAGATATCGAAATGCCCATCAAAACAGGGTTAGAGGTGTTGGAATGGGCTAAAAGTCAACAACCCCAGCTCAAGGTCGTCATCGTTACCACTTTTAAGCGGCCGGGCTATTTCGAGCGGGCCCTCAAGGCTGGAGTGGATGCCTATGTCTTAAAAGAACGCCGCATTACGGATTTGATGGCGACTCTTCATGCAGTATTAGCAGGGCAAAAAGAATATTCGCCTGAATTAATGGAAGGGATTTTAACCCATCCCAATCCTCTAAGCCCTCAAGAAAAGGCAGTTTTAAAAGAAGTCGCAAAAGGGGCTTCTAACCAAGAAATTGCTGATCGCTTATTTCTCTCAAACGGGACCATCCGCAATTATATGTCAACCATTCTGACCAAATTGGATGCGGAAAACCGGACTGAGGCAGCAAAAATTGCCCATGAAAAGGGTTGGTTATAAGGAAGAAAAGTTTCTAGGATTTCCTAGAGACTTTTTTTCTGATAGACCTAGCATTTTTAGAAAAACTCTCATTATTCGAATTTGGATAGAAAATTCAGAAAATTTACTATTTTTCCTTGAAATATTTTCTAAAAATGGTATGATAGTAGCATGCTAATTTGATATACAAAGTACTGGAAAGGAGAGACATGGAGAAAATTACCTTAGAAACTGCAAAAACCGGTTCAGAGCTCGTTCTTGAAACCCTGCGTGATTTGGGCATTGACACGATTTTTGGTTATCCTGGTGGAGCGGTTTTGCCTTTATACGATGCCATCTATAGCTTTGAGGGTATCCAGCATATCTTGGGTCGTCATGAACAAGGATGCTTGCATGAGGCTGAAGGCTACGCTAAATCAACTGGAAAGCTGGGTGTCGCAGTCGTCACTAGTGGACCGGGGGCTACAAATGCCATTACAGGGATTGCAGATGCCATGAGCGATAGCGTTCCCTTATTAGTCTTCACTGGTCAAGTCAATCGTGCTGGGATCGGGAAAGACGCCTTTCAAGAAGCGGATATCGTGGGAATTACCATGCCCATCACCAAGTACAACTATCAAGTACGTGAGACGGCAGATATTCCACGAATTATCACAGAAGCTGTCCATATTGCGACGACCGGCCGTCCTGGCCCTGTGGTAATTGACCTTCCAAAGGATGTGTCTGCTTTAGAGACAGATTTTATCTATGAACCAAGTGTGAAGCTTCCAAGCTACCAGCCTACCATTGAACCCAATGAATTGCAGATCAAAAAGATTTTGAAGCAATTGAGTAAGGCTAAAAAACCAGTTCTTCTTGCTGGTGGTGGCGTGAGTTACGCTGGAGCTGCAAAAGAGTTGATTGCTCTAGCAGAGCGCTATCAGATTCCAGTAGTGACCAGTCTGTTAGGTCAAGGAACGATTGCGACCAGTCATCCTCTTTTCCTAGGGATGGGAGGGATGCACGGATCCTTCGCGGCTAATATCGCCATGACAGAGACGGATTTCATGATCAGTGTTGGTTGTCGATTTGATGACCGTTTGACAGGGAATCCAAAGACTTTCGCTAAAAATGCTAAGGTTGCCCATATCGACATTGATCCTGCAGAGATTGGTAAGATCATTGCTGTCGACATTCCTGTTGTTGGCGATGCAAAGAAAGCCTTGCAACAGTTGCTAGCAGAGCCAACGGTTCATAACAACACAGAAAAATGGATCGAAAAGGTGACCCAAGATAAGAACCGGGTTCGTTCATACGACAAGAAAGAACGGGTTGTGCAACCACAAGCTGTGATCGAACGCATCGGAGAGTTGACCAAGGGGGACGCTATTGTCGTCACAGACGTTGGACAACACCAAATGTGGGCAGCTCAATACTATCCTTACCAAAATGAGCGCCAATTGGTGACATCTGGTGGTCTAGGAACGATGGGATTCGGTGTTCCTGCAGCTATCGGAGCGAAAATTGCCAATCCAGATAAAGAAGTTGTTCTCTTTGTCGGAGATGGTGGTTTCCAAATGACCAATCAAGAATTGGCAATCTTAAATATTTATAAGGTTCCGATCAAGGTCGTTATGCTCAACAACCACTCGCTTGGAATGGTCCGTCAATGGCAAGAAGCCTTCTATGATGGTCGGACGTCAGAGTCAGTCTTTGATAGCCTTCCAGATTTCCAATTGATGGCGCAAGCCTACGGGATCAAGAATTATAAATTTGATAATCCTGATACTCTGGAGAAGGATTTGGAAGTCATCACAGAAGATGTACCAATGTTCATCGAAGTAGACATTTCTCGGAAAGAGCATGTCTTGCCGATGGTACCAGCTGGTAAGAGTAATCATGAGATGTTGGGGGTGAAGTTTAATGCGTAGAATGTTAACAGCCAAACTTCAAAACCGCTCAGGTGTTCTGAACCGCTTTACTGGAGTCTTGTCGAGACGTCAAGTCAATATCGAAAGCATCTCTGTTGGCGCAACAGAAAACCCTAATGTATCGCGGATTACCATTATCATTGATGTTGCTTCGCATGATGAAGTAGAGCAAATCATCAAACAGCTCAACCGCCAGATTGATGTGATTCGCATTCGTGATATCACTGACAAACCACACTTGGAGCGCGAAGTTATCCTGGTGAAAGTTTCTGCACCAGCTGAGAAGCGGGCAGAAATCTTGGCCATTATTCAACCTTTCCGTGCGACCGTGGTCGATGTGGCCCCAAGCTCTATCACCGTTCAAATGACGGGAAATGCAGAAAAGAGCGAAGCCCTCATTCGTGTTATTCGACCTTATGGGATTAAAAACATCGCCCGCACCGGTGCAACCGGATTTACTCGAGATTAATTCTCGCCTTAACATTGTTAACCCCGCCTTAAAAAGGCAAATAATAAAATAGAAAAGAGATTTTACTTATGGCAGTTCAAATGGAATACGAAAAAGACGTTAAAGTACCAGCACTTGATGGTAAAAAGATCGCCGTTATCGGTTATGGTTCACAAGGTCATGCCCACGCACAAAACTTGCGTGATTCAGGTCATGATGTGATCATCGGTGTGCGTCCTGGTAAATCATTCGATAAAGCAAAAGAAGATGGTTTTGAAGCTTACCCAGTTGCAGAAGCAACTAAATTGGCTGATATCATCATGATCTTGGCACCAGACGAAATCCAAAAAGATATCTACAAAGATGAAATCGCTCCAAACTTGAGCGCTGGTAAAGCTCTCGGATTTGCTCATGGTTTCAATATCCACTTTGGTTACATCAAAGCTCCTGAAGACGTAGATGTCTTCATGGTTGCACCAAAAGGACCAGGTCACTTGGTACGTCGTACTTACACTGAAGGATTTGGTGTACCAGCACTTTACGCTGTCTACCAAGATGCTACTGGTAACGCCAAAGACATCGCAATGGACTGGGCAAAAGGTGTTGGTTCAGCACGTGTTGGTCTTCTTTCAACAACCTTCAAAGAAGAAACAGAAGAAGATTTGTTTGGTGAACAAGCCGTTCTTATGGGTGGTTTGACAAGCTTGATCGAAGCTGGATTTGAAGTTTTGACAGAAGCTGGTTATGCCCCTGAATTGGCTTACTTCGAAGTACTTCACGAAATGAAATTGATCGTTGACTTGATCTACGAAGGTGGCTTCAAGAAAATGCGTCAATCATGTTCAAATACTGCAGAATTTGGTGATTTTGTAACTGGTCCACGTGTTATCGGTCCAGAAGTAAAAGAAAACATGAAAGCTGCCCTTGCTGATATCCAATCAGGTAAATTTGCGCGTGAATTCGTTGAAGACCACGATGCTGGTTTCCCACGTTTGAAAGCCTTCCGCAAACAAGCTGAAGAACTTGAAATTGAAAAAGTTGGTGCTGAATTGCGTAAAGCAATGCCATTCGTTGGTCAAAACGACGATGACGCCTTCAAAATCTACAACTAATTGTCTGTAGAAGACTAAGCAAGTTGGGACACCCTGGCTTGCTTTTTTGATCAATACACAGCAACAGAGGTAAGAAATGATAACAGCAAAAGATGTGGCCAAGGCCCATAAAATATTAAGTGGAGTCGTTGTCAATACGCCCCTTGAATACGACCACTATTTATCTGAAAAATATGGGGCAAAGATTTATTTGAAAAAAGAAAACGCCCAACGTGTTCGTTCGTTTAAGATTCGTGGAGCGTATTTTGCAATTTCTCAACTCTCAAAAGAAGAGCGTGAGCGTGGGGTAGTGTGTGCATCTGCGGGAAACCACGCGCAAGGGGTTGCTTATACTTGTAATGAAATGAAGATTCCAGCGACCATCTTCATGCCGATTACAACACCGCAACAAAAGATCGGCCAAGTCCGCTTCTTTGGTGGGGATTATGTAACAATTAAGTTGGTTGGGGATACCTTTGACGCGTCAGCTAAGGCGGCACAAGAATTTACTCTTGCAGAAAAACGGACCTTTATTGACCCGTTTGATGATCCAAACGTACAGGCTGGTCAAGGAACAGTGGCCTACGAAATCCTTGAGGAAGCTCGAAAAGAATCGATTGCTTTTGATGCAGTTCTCGTTCCTGTTGGTGGAGGAGGCCTCATTTCAGGTGTCTCAACCTATATCAAAGAAACAGAACCTAGGATTGAGGTCATTGGGGTAGAGGCTGAAGGGGCGCGCTCCATGAAGGCTGCTTTTGAAGCAGGGGGCCCAGTCAAATTACCAGAAATTGATAAATTTGCGGATGGGATTGCCGTGCAAAAAGTGGGACAATTAACCTATGAAGTAACCCGTCAGCATGTGGAAACCCTGGTTGGGGTTGATGAAGGTTTGATTTCAGAGACTTTGATTGATCTTTATTCTAAGCAAGGAATTGTTGCCGAACCAGCGGGAGCTGCTAGTGTGGCATCTCTAGAGATCTTGCGCGAATACATCAAGGGTAAAACGATCTGTTGTATTATCTCAGGTGGGAATAATGATATTAACCGCATGCCTGAAATGGAAGAACGTGCCTTGATCTACGATGGAGTGAAACACTACTTTATCGTAAACTTCCCACAACGTCCAGGGGCCCTTCGCGAGTTTGTAAATGATATCTTAGGGCCAAATGATGATATCACACGTTTTGAATACATCAAGCGCGCTAGTAAGGGAACAGGCCCTGTCTTGATTGGGGTCACTTTAGCCAATAAACATGACTATGCAGGCTTGGTCAACCGTATCGAGCGTTTTGATCCGTCTTTCATTAACTTGAACGGCAATGAAACACTCTATAATATGCTCGTCTGAGTATCATACAGAAACAATCGACCATTTAAGCAATATATTTTTAAGGAATATATTGCTTTTTTATCAATACTTGTGATATGATATGCGTAAATTAAAAGGAGGAACTTTTTATGCCTGGATTTATTATCTTTTCTTTATTCTTGCTACTGGTTGCAGGATTCATTGTGATTAGCTCACTATATGTGGTCAAGCAACAATCCGTTGCCATCATCGAGCGCTTCGGACGTTATCAAAAAATTAGCGATAGTGGTATTCATATGCGAGCGCCTTTTGGTATCGATAAAATTGCAGCACGAGTTCAGTTGCGCGTCTTGCAGAGTGAGATTGTGGTTGAAACAAAAACTCAGGATAACGTATTCGTTACCATGAATGTGGCAACCCAATACCGAGTGAACGAAAGCAACGTAAAGGATGCCTACTACAAGTTGATGCGTCCAGAATCACAGATTAAATCATACATTGAAGATGCTTTGCGTTCTTCTGTTCCCAAGTTGACCTTGGATGAATTATTTGAGAAAAAAGATGAAATCGCCCTTGAAGTTCAAAAACAAGTGGCAGAAGAAATGTCAACTTATGGATATATTATTGTAAAAACCTTGATCACCAAAGTTGAGCCAGATGCCGAAGTGAAACAATCCATGAACGAGATTAATGCGGCGCAAAGAAAACGCGTGGCGGCTCAGGAATTGGCAGAAGCAGACAAGATCAAGATCGTTACTGCTGCCGAAGCTGAGGCGGAAAAAGACCGCTTGCACGGGGTCGGTATTGCCGAGCAACGGAAGGCTATTGTCGATGGATTGGCAGACTCTATTAAAGAGTTAAAAGGCGCGAATGTAGACTTGACCGAAGAACAAATCATGTCAATTCTCTTAACCAACCAGTACTTAGATACCTTAAATAATTTTGCAGATAAAGAAGGGAATAATACGATTTTCCTACCAGCAAACCCAGATGGTGTCGAAAACATTCGTACACAAATATTATCCGCCTTGAAAGCAAAGTAAACTTTTTATCATTTTTTAAAAAAGGTTCGTATTTTCAGCGATTTTAGTTGACAAAATGTGCAAAACAATTTATATTAGTATTGGAAATAATAATATAGGAGAAAGATCATGGCTAAATCGAACTTTGAAAAAGTAGAATCAGTTGTTGGATGGGTACGCGATAAGAAAATTACAGGGTATCGTATCAGCAAAGAAACAAATGCCCGTGAAATGTCTATCATTGCCTTGGCTCAAGGACGTGCAAAAGTGAAGAATATCTCGTTTGAAACTGCACTTGGATTGATTGATTTTTATGACAAAAATCATCAAAAATTCGAAGATTAATTTGTTGTTCCAATTGAAAACCAGAGAGTTTGCTCTCTGGTTTTTTTCTATGCCTCAAAAGCAGAAGCGGTACAAAAAAACAGCTTGCTTCCATACTGGTAAGCAAACTGTTTCAAGAGATTAATGTAAGAAGCGTTGAAGGAATTCCTTGGTCCGTTCTTCTTTTGGATTGCTAAAGATTTCTTTTGGATCTCCTTGCTCAGCGATGACACCCTTGTCCATGAAGATGACCCGGCTAGAGACATCGCGGGCAAATTCCATTTCGTGGGTGACGACAATCATGGTAAGTCCTTCTTTTGCAAGGTCCTGCATGATTTTCAAGACTTCCCCAACCATTTCTGGGTCTAGGGCAGAAGTTGGTTCATCGAAGAGAATGGCATCAGGATCCATTGAGAGGGCACGAGCGATGGCGACCCGTTGCTTTTGACCACCTGAAAGTTGTTTCGGACGGGCAGCCCAATATTGAGATCCCATACCAACTTTTTCAAGGTTTTCCTTTGCAACTTTCTCTGCAGTTTCACGATCGCGCTTGAGGACGGTCGTTTGTGCAACGATCGTATTTTCCAAGACGTTTAAATTTTCGAAGAGATTAAAGCTTTGGAAAACCATCCCTAATTTCTCGCGGTAGTGGGTAAGATCATACTCAGGATCAAGAACATTTTGTCCACGATAGAGAATCTCTCCAGCAGTAGGAGTCTCTAGAAGATTGATGGAGCGAAGGAAGGTTGATTTTCCGCTACCAGAGCTCCCGATGATGGAGATCACCTCTCCTTTTTCAACCGTAAGGGAAATATCTTTCAAGACTTCATTTTGACCATAAGATTTTTTTAAATGTTGAATTTCAAGAATTTTTTCTGCCATTATTTCACCTCATTGACTTGCATTTGATTGGCACCTGTAGTATAAGTATCAGAATCTAAGCGACGTTCGATGTAGCGAAGAATTCGTGTGATGGTAAAGGTGAGAACGAAGTAAATCACAGCGATGATCGTAAAGGTTGGGAAGTATTGATAGTTTTGGGTTGCGATCGTATTTCCTGTAAAGTACAGTTCAACTACAGAGATAACATTCAAAACAGATGTATCCTTGATGTTAATAACAAATTCATTCCCTGTTGCTGGTAAGATATTGCGAACAACCTGTGGAAGGACGACCTTGCGCATGGTTTGTCCATGGGTCATTCCTAGAGCAGTCGCTGCTTCAAACTGACCTGGATCCACTGCTAAGATCCCACCACGAACAATCTCACTCATATATGCTCCGGTATTGATTGATACGATAAAGATGGCGGCCCAGGTACGATCCAAGGAAATGTTGAAGGCTTGGGCGGAACCGTAGAAAATGACCATTGATTGAACGATCATCGGAGTTCCACGGAAAATTTCAATGTAGACATTGAGGAACCAACCAAAGGCAGTTTGGCATCCAGCAAGGAATTTATTTTTAGCCTTCGGAGCTGTCCGGAAGACACCGATTAACAAACCGATAATCAACCCAGCAATGGTACCTGTCATGGAGATTAAGAGGGTCATTCCAGTTCCCCGTAAGAACTGTGGGCCATTATCCTTTAAAATCTTCATCATTTGGCTAAAGAATGTCTGCTTATCATCACTAGCATCACTGGAAGCTGGTTGCTTCTTAATCATATCATCCATGAGTTTGACTTGGTCTTCAGACGAAATCTTAGCTAGTGCGGCATTGACTTGGTCAATTCTAGTGTCACCCTTCTTCATCCCGATAGCGATGGTCGCATCTTCTTCCCCAACTTCAAATCCTTTTTTGAATTGAATCATCTTAAATTTAGAATTAGCGGACTCGGCGGTTAGGGCTTCGGGACGTTCAGAAACATAGGCATCAATAACACCCGATTCTAAAGCTTGACGCATCTGGGCAAAATCACCCATTGCAGTTTCTTGTTTCGCACCCTTGAGTTGGGAAATGAGAGAATAGAGGTAGACCCCTTGTTGAGAGGTTACCTTTGCATCCTTAAAGTCATCTAGGCTAGTAGCATTTGCATATTTTCCATCTTTACGAACGAGCATGACCGGTTCACTGGTATAGTAGCTCTTGGAGAAGGCGACCTCTTTTTTACGTTCAGCGGTTGGACTCATCCCAGCGATAATCATATCGATTTTACCAGAAGTGAGGGCTGGAATTAAACCGTTCCAAGATGTTTTTACGATCAGAGGTTTTTTACCTAACTCCTCAGCAACTTTTTTGGCGATTTGGACATCGTACCCATTGGCATATTGATTAGTACCGTCAATTTTAACAGCTCCATTTGCATCATCTTCTTGGGTCCAGTTGAAAGGAGCGTAGGCTGCTTCCATTCCGATTCGTAAATAGTCATCTGCATGAGCAACCTGTGTGATCCCCAGGCAAATGAAAAGCCCTGTTAAGAGCGCGAATAATGTTTTTTTCATTTTTTCTCCTCTTCCTTATTTTAACTTCTCCTATTGTACAGTAAAATAGGCTGCATTTCAAACATGGTCCTCTTTTTATTTAAAAAATGCTATAATAATACAAAGGAGCGTGATCAAATGAAAAAGTATTTGTATGTTTTTTTCGCCTTTCTGGCCTGCCTTTTTGTCAGTCAGAATGTCCATGCATCTAGCCCATCTTATGATGTACTTTACTATGGTGGAACCTTGACCTTGGATACCTGGGACGACGCCACCTATGAGGAAGAACTGGTTTATTATTTCAAAGATTCTTATAGAGGGCAGTATGTTAGCCTAGGAACGGCAGGGAACATGCCACAAGGCTTTGCGATTGAGATACCGCCAAAGGTTGAGGTGGAAGGTCGTGAGCTTCAAAGAGAACCTGAGATTACGAATCTAGGTGATGGCTACCGAGTGAAAATTTATAACAGTGGTGTAGCGACAGATACTGTCAAAATTAAAGTTACATGGAAATTAAAAAATCTCCTCTATTCACACAAGGATATCTTGGAGTTGAACTGGAAACCGATCACAGATGGTGATCAGAAGGTGGACGAGGTTCAATTTCGTGTTATTCCTAAGTTTGCACCAGCTAATGCCCAATCGGAACTGTATATCCATACAGCCTTTATGGGACCGGATGTGACTGTAAAGAAAGAAGATGGAATCTATTCTGCCACTTTCTATAACCTAGGCAAAGGAAAGGCTGTGGAGTTGTATGGTTACTGGTTGAAGTCAGATCTAACTACTTTGTATGATTCTGGTCGAAATACAGGATTAACCAAATTGGATGAATTTCACAAGAACCAAGCTAAAATTGAACAGGAAAAATACTGGACACGCATGTTTTGGAACTGGATCTTGCCAGCCTTCATTATTGCACTCTGGCTTCTTGCTCTCTTGGGCCGCAATCGGTTCAAAAAAATGATTTGGCCTGGTGTGACCTATCCGACCAATACTCGTCTTTATGAGATTCCACAGGATATTGCACCTCTTGTTATGAGCTCGGTTGTTTATTCAGCCGAATTAGACGAGGCTTCCCCAACCAATAAAGAGAAGGCGACTCCGCCAGTATTCACATTTGAAAAAATGCTTCAAGCTACTTTGCTGGATCTGATGGATCGTGGAGTGATTGTCTATGAGCAACAAGGAAATGAAGTCGTTTTGACCAGAAAGTCTCATGGACATGTGGATGATTTTGAACGCTCCTTTATGAATATGGCTTTTGGGGATCAAGTTTCCTGTCCTGTTAACCGTCTCTTTGAGAATTATGAATTCAGTGATGATGTATACAAACATGCCAAAAAAGCAGATCAAGATGCGATTCGTTCACTAGGAAGTAAGGCTCAGGCTCGTTTTGATACGGCTGTCAACCAAGTGGCCCGAGATGTTCATCGCAAGGTGGAAGATCTCCATTTGCCAAGCTACTATCGCCCTTTAGAAGCAAAAGAAGAAGCGCAAGCTAGACGAAGTCTCTTCTTTGGTTGGGCTGCTTGGTTTATCGCCCTTGGAGCAGAAATCTTTGCCATCTTTGGGATGGGTTGGTTCTCTGTTCCTTGTTTGATAGGGATCCTCACACTTTGGTTTATGCCAGTGCGCTTCAATGGTGTCTTTAAAGCCTGCCTACGAGATGGTGTTGTCAATCTTGCGGGTGCTGAGCAACGCTATTACTGGGATAGTTTTGGTCGGATGTTGAAAGAGATTGCCCACCTCAACGATGCAGAGTTGCAGTCTCTGGTCCTATGGAATCGCTTATTGGTCTATGCGGCCTTGTATGGTGTAGCTGATCAGGTCACAAAGGTCATGAAGCTTCGGAATATTCATTTAGAAAATCAAGCCTTAAACGCCTTCGTTTACACCCCGTTCTATCATGATGTGACCCACTCAAGTCATGCCATGTCTACTTATGGATCGACAGCATCGACAGCTAGTCATTTCACAGTTTCCTCTGGTAGTGGAGGAGGTTTCTCTGGCGGAGGAGGCGGAGGAGGCTTTGGTGCCTTCTAAGTAGCACTAAGAATGGTCTTGGTAGCTCTTTCCCTTCTAGTTTAGAAGGCCTGGTCCAGTCCATAGATTTATGATATAATAGAGCAAATGTAAGTTTAGGAGAAAAAGATGTTTCTGATCGAATTAATCAAGGCGATCCTTTTTGGAATTGTCGAGGGGATTACAGAATGGCTACCGATCTCAAGTACAGGTCACTTGATTCTACTACAGGATTTTGTGCAGTTTAAAAACCAAGATCCAGCCTTTATGGAGATGTTCAATGTTGTAATTCAATTGGGTGCGATCCTAGCGGTTGTGGTAATTTATTTTGATAAATTATACCCCTTCAAACCAGGTAAATCTCCACTAGAAGTACGTCGGACCTGGCAATTATGGGCGAAAGTTGCAGTTGCAACCCTCCCTCTTGTCTTTGTTTTTAAATTAGATGATTGGTTTGAGGCGCATTTTCACAATTCGATTTCCGTTGCAATTATGTTGATCACCTACGGGATTGCCTTTATCTATTTGGAAAGACGGGAACAAGTCGAACCTGCAGTGACGGAATTGCATAAGCTACCTTATCGAACCGCTCTTTATATCGGACTTTTCCAAGTCTTATCGCTATTTCCAGGTACAAGCCGTTCAGGTGCTACGATTGTAGGGGGCTTGATCAATGGTGTTAGCCGTCCAGTGGTGACAGAGTTTACCTTTTATCTGGGTATCCCGGCTATGTTTGGGGCTAGTCTCTTAAAGGTTGGGAAATTCGCTCTTAGCGGGCATTCACTTGCACTAGGGCAACTCTTTATTCTACTGGTAGCGATGGGAGTGGCCTTCGTAGTCAGCATGTACGCCATCCACTTCTTGACAGATTATGTGAAAAACCATGATTTCACCGTCTTTGGGAAATACCGTATTGTTCTTGGTTCCATCTTGTTATTGTATGGTCTCTTCCGTGTAATTTTCTAAGAGAACGGTTGAACTCTATCAAATTGTTTATTGAGGTTGGAGACTTTTGTCCCGACCTCTTTTCTATGCATCCTTTTTTTGAATTCTATCCATTTTTTTAGTATAATAGTAAGACTAGAAGTATGAGGTTATGCTATGAAGATGAAGCAAATTAGTGATTCAACAATTAAGATCACGATCCAACTAGAAGACTTAGAAGAACGCGGAATGGAAATTGCTGATTTTCTTGTCCCACAAGAAAAAACAGAAGAATTTTTCTATGCCATTTTGGATGAGCTCGAAATGCCAGAAAGCTTCCTGGATAGCGGGATGCTGAGTTTTCGTGTGACACCAAAACCAGATAAATTGGATGTTTTTGTTACCAAATCAAAAATTGATCAACAATTGGATTTTGAGGATTTGTCAGATCTTCCTGATATGGAAGAGTTGTCGCGCATGACGCCAGATGAATTTATCAAAACCTTGGAAAAAACGATCTCTGATAAGACAAAAGGGGATGCAGAAGCTATTCACCATTTGGAACAAGAAGAGTTACGTGACAATCAAGAACAAGCTCCTACATCTGAAGCACCAGTAAGTCAGTATATTTATTACATTTTGCGTTTTTCAAATATCCAGCAAGCAGTTGCCTTTTCAAAAATGGTCAGTTTTCCAGTGGATACCTCTGAATTATACAAAATGGGATCCGATTATTATTTAACCGTCTTGATCGATACAGAGGATCAACCAACTCAATATCCGACCTGGTTACTGGCCATCATTCGGGAGTATGCAGATGATTCAGAAGTGACACGAGCCGTTCTGCAGGAACACGGCCACTTACTAATGGTGTCTGGTGCGATTGAGAATTTGAAGAAAGTTGCTAGCTTATGATGTCCTTTTCCTTGCAATTTGTTCTGGTGCTGATTGGGACTTTTATGATTGCCTTGGTATTGACGCCCTTGGTTCGCTTGTTCTCCTTTAAGATTGATGCCGTAGATTATCCGAATGCGCGTCGGATCAATACCAAGCCCATGCCAAGCGCGGGTGGACTGGCTATCGTGATTGCTTTTTCAATTGCGACTCTCGTGTTTATTCCTATGCTGACATCCACCACCGCACCAATCAAAAGTTACCTATCCTATACCTTGCCGGTCGTAGGAGCGGGATGGATTATCGCTCTTACAGGCTTGATCGATGATGTAAAAGAGTTGTCAGCCAAGAAAAAGATGATCGGTATCCTGCTGGCAGCGAGTCTGGTCTGGTTTTTGACAGATTTTCGGCTGAATGATTTCAAGATTCCGTTCGGTGGTCCCTTACTTCATTTTGAACCATGGCTATCGTATCTTTTGACAGTGATTTGGATTGTTGCCATTACCAATGCAGTCAATCTGATTGATGGATTAGATGGCTTGGTGAGTGGGGTCTCTATTATTTCCCTAGTGACAATGGGGATTGTGTCCTATTTCTTTCTACCAGTCCCCAATCTCTTTCTGACCATGACCATTTTTGTCTTGGTTGCGTCCATCGCAGGTTTCTTTCCCTTTAACTACCATCCAGCCATTCTCTATCTAGGAGACACCGGTGCCTTGTTTATCGGATTCATGATTTCTGTCTTGTCCTTGCAAGGTTTGAAAAATGCGACAGCTGTTGCGGTAGTCACACCAATGATTATCCTCGGAGTACCGATTACAGATACCTTTTTAGCCATTATCCGTCGGACCCTATCTGGTCAAAAATTTTATAAACCGGATCGCAATCACTTGCACCACCGACTTCTTTCTCTGGGCTTGACACATCGGGGAACTGTACTTGTGATCTATGGGATTTCGATGATTTTCTCCTTGATTTCTCTCTTGCTCAACATCTCGAGTCGCATTGGAGGTGTCCTACTTGTGATCGGGCTCTTGTTTGGAGTAGAGTTGTTAGCAGAATTGATTGGGGTTTTAGGGCCACATCATAGTCCTTTGTTAAATGTTCTGCGCTATATAGGGAATTCTTCCTACCGGGAGGAAGTTCGTCAAAAACGAAAAGAAAAAACTAAATAAGAATAGTTCTAATCAAAAGAAAAGCCATTTAGGCTTTTTTTTGATATACTTGAAAGGTAAAAAAATACTTTGTGATGAAGGAATCGATGCTTTGAGAACCTTCTAGACTTCAAAGTAAAAAGAAAGGGAATGCAATGTCGACATTAGAAATTAAAGACCTTCACGTTGAAATTGAAGGCAAAGAAATTTTAAAAGGTGTAAACCTGACCCTAAAAACTGGTGAGATCGCAGCCATCATGGGACCAAACGGAACAGGGAAATCTACTCTGTCAGCTGCCATTATGGGAAACCCAAATTATGAAGTAACCAAAGGGGAGATTCTGTTTGATGGTGTCAACATCTTAGAATTGGAAGTGGACGAACGTGCACGGATGGGCTTGTTCCTTGCCATGCAATACCCTTCAGAAATCCCAGGAATTACCAATGCAGAATTTTTACGTGCAGCCATGAATGCTGGTAAAGAAGAGGACGAGAAGATCTCTATTCGTGATTTCATCAAAAAATTGGATGAAAAGATGGAACTGCTCAACATGAAAGAAGAAATGGCAGAACGCTACCTCAATGAAGGATTCTCTGGTGGTGAGAAAAAACGGAATGAAATCCTTCAATTATTGATGTTGGAGCCAACATTTGCTCTTTTGGATGAAATTGATTCTGGTTTGGATATTGATGCTCTTAAGGTCGTATCTAAAGGGGTTAATGCGATGCGGGGTGAAGGTTTTGGAGCGATGATCATCACCCACTACCAACGTTTGTTGAACTATATTACTCCTGACGTCGTTCATGTGATGATGGAAGGTCGTGTTGTGCTTTCAGGTGGACCAGAATTGGCTGCACGCTTGGAACGTGAAGGCTATGCCCAACTCGCAGAAGAACTCGGTTACGACTATAAAGAAGAACTATAACCTGATGACAAGTGATCTAATGTTGTCATAAAATCAAACAGATAGTATCTTTATTAGGAGAAAAAAATGAGTATTGAAAATATTACCCTCTTTTCGGAACTGCATGCTGAGCCAAGCTGGCTGCAAGATTTACGAAAAAAAGCTTTTGACAAGATCGATCAGTTGGAATTGCCAGCCATTGAACGCGTCAAATTTCACCGCTGGAATCTTGGAGATGGGACGATCACAGAAAGCGAGGCTTCTGCCAATGTTCCCGATTTTACAGCCCTCGATTCAAACTTAAAATTGGTCCAAGTTGGAACTCAAACTGTATTTGAACAGGTGCCACAAGCCTTGGCAGACCAAGGAGTTCTTTTTACAGATTTCCATACTGCCCTAGAAGAAATTCCTCAGGTAGTGGAAGACTACTTTATGTCTTCGGTTAAATACGACGATGATAAACTAGCAGCATACCACACGGCTTATTTTAATAGTGGGGCTGTGCTATATGTTCCAGATAACGTCGAAATTTCAGAACCCATCGAAGGTATTTTCTACCAGGATAGCGACAGTGATGTACCTTTTAATAAGCACATTTTGATTATCGCAGGCAAAAACAGCAAGTTTAGCTATTTGGAACGCCTAGAATCAAAAGGTGAAGGCTCAGCAACAGCAACTGCGAATGTGACGGTTGAGGTGATCGCCCGCTCCGGTGCCCAAGTGAAATTTGCGGCGATTGACCGTCTGGGTGAAAATGTCACAGCTTACATCAGTCGACGTGGGAAACTAGGTCAGGATGCCAGCATTGATTGGGCTATCGGTGTTATGAACGAAGGTAACGTGGTTGCAGACTTTGACAGTGACTTGGTTGGAAACGGAAGTCATGCAGATTTGAAAGTCGTTGCTTTATCAAGCGGTCGTCAGGTTCAAGGAATTGACACCCGCGTGACCAACTTTGGTTGCAACTCGATCGGAAATATCTTGCAACACGGGGTTATTCTTGAAAAAGGAACCTTGACCTTCAACGGAATTGGTCATATTATCAAGGGGGCTAAAGGAGCAGATGCTCAGCAAGAAAGCCGTGTCTTAATGTTATCGGATCAAGCTCGTTCAGATGCCAACCCAATCCTCTTGATTGATGAAAATGATGTCACAGCTGGCCATGCTGCATCGATCGGTCAAGTGGACCCAGAAGATATGTATTACCTCATGAGTCGTGGTCTGGATCAACACACAGCAGAACGCTTAGTGGTGCGTGGTTTCTTGGGATCTGTGATTGTTGAAATCCCAGTTAAAGAAGTACGTGATGAAATGATTGCCACCATTGAAGAAAAGTTATCTCAACGCTAAGGAGAAACAATGCTAGATAAAAATACGATTGCTCAAGACTTTCCCATTCTCGATCAACTAGTTCACGATGAGCCTTTGGTTTATCTAGATAATGCAGCGACGACGCAAAAACCTAACCGTGTTCTTGAAGCCGTTAATCACTATTATTTGCAAGATAACGCCAATGTTCATCGTGGAGTCCATACTTTGGCTGAACGAGCGACAGCAGCCTATGAGGCAGCGCGTGAGAAAGTCAGAAAATTTATCAATGCTTCATCAACCAAGGAGGTGCTCTTTACAAGAGGGACAACGACTGGACTCAACTGGGTAGCCCGCTATGCAGAAGAAGTCCTAAAGGAAGGGGATGAAGTCCTGATTTCCATCATGGAACATCACTCCAACATCATTCCTTGGCAACAAGCCTGCAAGAAGACAGGAGCAAAACTGGTCTATGTCTATCTAAAAGATGGCTTGCTGGATATGCAGGACTTAAAGAGCAAGCTTAGTGAGAAGACAAAATTTGTCTCCATCACCCATGCTTCGAATGTCTTAGGGGTGGTCAATCCGATCAAGGAAATTGCTCGATTAGCTCATGAAGTTGGAGCGATCATGGTCGTAGATGGGGCTCAATCAACCCCTCATATGGCCATTGATGTACAAGGCTTAGATGCGGATTTCTTTGCTTTTTCTGGCCATAAGATGGCTGCACCAACAGGGATTGGTGTCCTCTATGGGAAGGAAGATATCTTAGAGCAAATGTCTCCGATCGAGTTTGGGGGCGAGATGATTGACTTTGTTTACGAACAATCTGCCTCTTGGAAGGAATTACCTTGGAAATTTGAAGCTGGAACCCCCAATATGGCTGGTGCAATCGGTCTTGGTGCAGCAATCGATTACTTAGAAGAGCTGGGTATGGACCAGGTAGAAGCGCATGAGCATGAATTGATTGCCTATGTGTTTCCAAAATTACAGGCGATCGAAGGTTTGACCATCTATGGTTCCCAAGACTTAGCCCAACGTTCTGGCGTCATTTCCTTCAATCTAGGAGATCTCCATCCGCATGACTTAGCAACAGCACTAGATTATGAAGGGATTGCCGTTCGTGCAGGTCACCACTGTGCACAACCGCTTCTTCAATACCTACAAGTCCCAGCGACAACGAGAGCAAGTTTTTATATCTACAACACCAAAGCGGACTGTGATAAATTAATTGAGGCATTGGTCAAAGCAAAGGAGTTTTTCAATGGCACTTTCTAAATTAGATTCGCTGTACATGGCGGTCGTAGCTGACCATTCAAAACACCCTCACCATCAGGGCCAGATTGAAGATGTTGATCAGATCCAACTCAACAATCCAACTTGTGGAGATGTGATCCAGTTAAGTGTGAAATTTGACGAGAATGACAGGGTGGAAGATATCGCCTTTGTTAATTCAGGATGTACGATCTCAACCGCTTCAGCTAGTATGATGACGGATGCTGTAATGGGAAAAACAAAAGAGGAAGTCGAAGAATTGGCGCAGGTCTTTTCAGAAATGGTCCAAGGGAAGTCAGATCCTCGCCAAGGGGAATTAGGAGACGCAGCCTTTTTATCTGGAGTCTCAAAATTTCCACAACGGATTAAATGTGCGACCCTCTCCTGGAATGCTCTTAAAAAAGCGATCGAACGTAGCAAATAATTAAAAGAAGAAACAGAGAAAGAAAGGAAATTATGGCTGAAGAAAGAGTCGAACCGAAACCAATTGATCTCGGTGAATATAAATTTGGATTTCACGATGACGTTCAACCCATTCTCTCTACCGGGAAGGGATTGAATGAAGCGGTTATTCGTGAATTGTCTGCAGCAAAAAATGAACCAGAATGGATGCTCGAATTCCGTTTGAAATCTTTTGAAACCTTCAAAAAGATGCCCATGCAAACCTGGGGAGCCGATCTATCAGAGATTGACTTTGATGATTTGATCTATTATCAAAAACCTTCGGATAAACCTGCCCGTTCATGGGACGAAGTTCCAGAGAAAATCAAGGAAACCTTTGAGCGTATCGGGATTCCTGAAGCAGAACGTGCTTACCTAGCGGGAGCTTCTGCTCAGTATGAATCAGAAGTGGTTTACCACAATATGAAAGAAGAGTTTGAAAAGTTGGGGATTATCTTTACCGATACGGATTCTGCCCTAAAAGAATATCCAGACCTTTTCAAACAGTATTTTGCGAAGTTAGTACCACCAACGGACAACAAATTGGCTGCCCTCAACTCAGCGGTCTGGTCTGGTGGGACCTTCATTTATGTACCAAAAGGCGTAAAAGTAGACGTCCCCCTTCAAACATACTTCCGTATCAACAATGAAAATACTGGTCAGTTTGAACGCACTTTGATTATCGTGGACGAGGGAGCAAGTGTTCACTATGTAGAAGGCTGTACAGCACCGACCTACTCAAGTAATAGCCTCCATGCAGCGATTGTCGAGATCTTTGCCTTGGATGGTGCTTACATGCGCTATACGACCATCCAAAACTGGTCAGACAATGTCTACAACTTGGTAACCAAGCGGGCCAAGGCTCAAAAAGATGCCACAGTTGAGTGGATCGACGGAAACCTAGGTGCCAAGACAACTATGAAGTACCCATCTGTTTATCTAGATGGAGAAGGAGCGCGTGGTACCATGTTGTCCATTGCCTTTGCGAATGCAGGGCAACACCAAGATACAGGTGCCAAAATGATCCACAATGCCCCTCATACCAGCTCATCTATCGTATCGAAATCTATTGCGAAAGGTGGCGGAAAGGTAGACTACCGTGGACAAGTAACCTTTAACAAAAATTCCAAGAAATCAGTTTCTCACATCGAGTGTGACACCATTATTATGGATGATTTATCTGCATCAGATACAATTCCATTTAATGAAATCCACAACTCACAAGTTGCTTTGGAGCACGAAGCTAAGGTTTCAAAAATCTCAGAAGAGCAACTTTATTATTTGATGAGTCGTGGACTGTCTGAATCAGAAGCGACAGAAATGATTGTCATGGGATTTGTAGAGCCCTTTACGAAAGAACTTCCAATGGAATATGCGGTTGAGTTAAACCGACTCATTAGCTACGAAATGGAAGGCTCTGTAGGGTAATTCATTTTTGTCAATCAAAAAACACAATGGATTTGACTCCATTGTGTTTTTTTACTTATAGCTTTTCGTTGACATAACGAACAAATTCATTCCACCAAACCTTTAAGAAAAAGCTTTTCTCAATGGTTCTTCCCGCTACCATATCGACCGTTGGCTCCTGATCTTCTAGATAGCCTCGCCCGATTTTATCTGGATCAGTATAGTGTAATTTTCCAAGAGTGGTGCCTGATTTGACAGGTGCCTTGAATGATTCTTGAGTGCTCTTGAATTGAATTTTTGGTTCTGCTTGACTGCCTTGTTTTTCGACGATATAGAAGTCTTTTTTTGCAACAGCTAAAACAGTCTCCGACTTCCCATCCATAACACTTGCCTTACTTTTCCCGTAAGGATCTCCTTCTTTGACGACAATGGAAGAAACAAAGGTTCTTACCACGTAGTTCATCAGAGAAGAAGTAGCCACAAAGCGTGCATAGGGATCACCGTCAACGGCCTCCACTCCTAGGACAACCGTGATCATATGGATGCCATTTTGCGTCGTTGATGCAGCAAAGGTAATACCACCTTTGGTAGAGTTGCTGACCCGAAGGCCGTCAACGCCTGAACGGTAATTCGGCATGCCTTCTAGCATCAGGTTGGGGTTTTCAATCTGCGTGTTTGAAAAAAGAGCAGTGGGTTTTGAAGTATATTTGGTCACTTCAGGGAAATCCTGGAGTAAGTGCTTAGCAATAACAGCAATATCATAAGCACTCAATTGATTTTCGTCTTCTTTCCCGTCAGGATCTCCGCTGATGGTTTGAGTATTTAATCCGGTAGCATTGATTAAATGAGGAGATTGAATGCCCCATTCAGCAAGTTTCTGCTTCATTTTTTCAACGAAGCTTTTCTCAGAGCCACCCACTTTCTCAGCTAAAGCCAAGGCAGCAGTGCTAGAATTTCCAACTAAAAGAGCCGTCAATAACTGTTCAACCGTATATTGGTTCGCTTCCATAGGAAGAGTACCAGCACCTTCGATATCATTTAAGGCCAGAGCTTTCTCAGACAGTTTGATAGGATCTTTCAGAGAAAGTTTTTTTTCATGAATGGCTTCGAAAATCAGATAAGTGGTCAAGAGTGTAGAAAGTCCCCCCACATCTCGCTTTTTCTCTGAATCCTTTTCATATAGGATTTTACCTGTATCAGCTTCAACAGCAATAGCACTTTGAGCAGGAAGATCTAGTTCATCTGCTAGAACGACTTGATAAGGTAAACTGCATAACAGCAAGATAAAAGTTAAAAAAGAAAGAAATAATTTTTTCACAGTTGTTTCCTCGTTGCTTAGTCCTCTCTATTGTATCATACAAATGATTAATGGAAAATCGTAAAATCATCAATTAGGCTAAAAAGTCAGTCATAGCAAGGTTTTTGAATAGTGATAAATCGAATATTCAGAAAATTTAGTTTACTTTTTTTTCTACTTGTGATATAATCTTAAACAAATCTAAAAAAACTATTGGAGAATTCCTATGAAAAAAGGTAAAGTATTTGCAGTTGCCGGAGTAACACTTCTTGCAGCTGGATTGTTGGCTGCATGTTCTAGTTCAAATACTAGCAAAGCAAGCTCAGGCGAAGACAAGAACTATGGTTATGTCTACACAGATGATCCTCAAACTTTGGACTACACTGTATCTTCTAAAGCTGCTACACACGATATTACTACAAACGTCGTAGATGGTTTGATGGCAAATGACAAGTATGGTAATCTCGTACCATCACTTGCAGAAGATTGGTCTGTTTCAAAAGACGGTTTGACTTATACCTACAAAATTCGTAAAGGGGTTAAGTGGTACGATGCAGACGGTGAAGAACATGGCGAAGTGACAGCTAAAGACTTTGTAACAGGTTTGAAACACGCTGCTGATAAAAAATCTGAAACTCTTTCACTAGTTCAAGGCTCAATCAAAGGCTTGGATGATTATGTACAAGGAAAAACTACAGACTTTAGCCAAGTTGGTGTCAAAGCTGTTGATGATTACACCCTTGAGTATACATTGAACAAACCTGAAACTTTCTGGAACTCTAAAACAACAAACGGAATCTTGTTCCCAATTAGCACAGATTTCTTGAAGAGTAAGGGAGATGATTTTGGTCAACCAAACGATGTGAAGTCAATCCTTGCAAACGGACCTTTCCTTCTTAAATCTATTACATCAAAATCATCTGTTGTATTTGAAAAGAATGACAACTACTGGGATAAGAAAAACGTTCACCTTAAAGAAGTGAAGCTTACCTACTACGATGGATCAGATCAAGATTCATTGGCGCGTGGCTTCTCTGATGGAGCTTATACAGCTGCTCGTCTTTTCCCAGCAAGCTCAAACTTTGCAACAGTAGAGAAAAAATACAAAGATAACATTTACAACACCCCAGCTGGTTCAGGTGTGGCAGTCCTTGGTTTCAATATTGACCGTCAATCTTACAAACACACTGCTAAGAAATCAGATGCTGAAAAATCTTCTACTAAGAAAGCAATCTTGAACAAAGATTTCCGTCAAGCTATTACTTTTGCCTTGAACCGTGAAAACTATTCAGCACAAGTAAATAGTAAAGCATTTGCTAAACCAGCTATCCGTAACACCTACACAGCACCAGCCTTTGTACAAGTAAATGGGAAAGATTTTGGAGATGTAGTAGCAGACAAATTGACTACTTATGGGGACCAATGGAAAGGTATCAACCTTGCAGATGGTCAAGACGGTCTTTACAACAAAGACAAAGCGAAAGCACAACTTGAAAAAGCAAAAGCTGAACTTCAAAAAGATGGTGTTCAATTCCCAATTCATATTGACGTACCAGTAGCACAAAATTCAACAAACTTTGTTTCACGGATGCAATCATTGAAACAAACAGTGGAAGATACTCTTGGTAAAGACAATGTCGTTCTTGATCTTCAAATGATGGACCAGGATGAAGTCTTGAACATTACTTTGAACGTGCCATCAGCAGCAGATGCAGATTGGGATCTTCAAGGATTGGTTGGTTGGAATCCAGACTACGATGATCCATCAACTTACCTTGAAACTCTCCAACCATCTTCTGAAGACCAAACAAAAGTCTACCTTGGTTTTGCAGGTGGTGTAGATAATGCTTCAGCCAAAGCAGTTGGCTTGGATGAGTATGCGAAACTTCTTGCAGATGCTAATAGCGAATCACTTGATGTAGCTAAACGTTACGAAAAATATGCTACTGCTCAAGCTTGGTTGAGTGATAGTGCCTTGGTAATCCCAACAATGTCAAGCACAGGCGCAGCAACAGTTGTTTCTAAAGTGGTTCCATTCTCTGGCCCATCAGCGCAAACAGGTAACAAAGGATCTGCTTACTTCAAATATGTAGAAGTTCAAGATGAACCTGTTACTAAGAAACAATACGAACAAGCACGTGAAAAATGGCAAAAAGAAAAAGCTGAGTCAAACAAAAAAGCTCAACAAGATCTTGAAAAACACGTTAAATAATTAATTATTGCTTTTCATTAGAACTTTCTCTTCTAGGGGAGAAAGTTCTTTTGGACATTAAAGGAATGAAATATGAAAAAATATGTTTTTATGCGTATTTTGCGTTCGTTAGTGTCGATCTTTCTCGTCACGACATTAACCTACATGATTATCTATACGCTAACACCGAGAAATCTCATCTTTAAAAATGACCCCAACTACAATAAAGTAGCGAAGACAAAAGATTCGAAGATCAACTACGAAAATACTGTCTACGATCGCATGGGTTATTTGGAATACATGGATTCAAAGAGCTTGCAACAAAAAGCAAGTAAAGAAGATTCTTCTGTAACAGTTGATGCGACAACTGCTAATGAAAAGATCTATAAGGAATACATTAACAAATTAGGTCATGGTTGGCAGTTGAAACGTTTCCCAGAAAGTAAGTCTTTCTATGCGGTGCGTGAAATTCCAGTTTTTGAACGTGTCGTCAGCTTCTATGCGAATTTGATTCAATTTGATCATCCAGGTTGGGTGAAAGATGCTTCAAATCCAAACCTCAAACGCTATATCCGTATTGAAAATGATCCGTCTATTGGTTGGTCAGTTGTAGGTTCTGGTACGAAACACAAATACCTCTTGTACTTTAATGGTCAATTCCCATATGTACACCAAAACTTTGTGACCTTAAACCTTGGAAATTCATATCCAACTTATTCAAATACCCCTGTTCTTCAAGTTATTACCCAAGGACAAGGAACAACTAAGAAGAGTGAAGTGAACTTCCCAACAGGTAAAAAGACATCTTCCATCGATATCTACTCACGTACCTACAAATCACCAAGTAAGGCAGACTCACAAGATATCAGTCGATTTGGTAAAGGGGACGCTTATACAGCAACGTTGAGCAACTATGAGAATCCATCCATGATTGCATCTTCTTCAATCATTGGTTTGATTGGTATTGCAATTTCTTATTTGATTGCGATCCCATTAGGATCTTACATGGCTCTGTTCAAGAACTCATGGTTTGATAGCATCTCAACAGCTGCTTTGACATTTATGATGTCTCTTCCAACCATTGCTTCGGTCTACATTGTCCGTTTAGCAGGTTCATTCTTTGGGCTTCCAGACTCATTCCCAGTTCTTGGAGCACAGGACTGGCGTTCATATGTATTGCCGTCTCTGATTCTTGGTTTATTGAGTGCACCATTTAACGCCGTTTGGATTCGTCGTTACATGATCGATATCCATTCACAAGATTTCGTCCGTTTTGCTCGTTCAAAAGGATTGTCAGAACGTGAGATTTCAAAAAAACACATCTTCAAAAATGCGATGGTTCCATTGGTATCTGGTATTCCGACATCTATTATTGGAGTTATCTCAGGTGCGACACTTACTGAAACAGTCTTCGCTTTCCCAGGTATGGGTAAAATGTTGATTGACTCTATTAAAGCATCAAACAACACCATGGTTATCGGACTTGTCTTCATCTTCACATCGCTTGGTATCTTTGCTGCCATGTTAGGTGATATCTTGATGACAGTGCTTGATCCACGGATTAAATTAACGAATACGAAAGGAGGCAAATAATGGCTACAATCGATAAAAATAAATTTCAGTTTGTAAAACGCGATGACTTTGCCTCTGAAGTAATCGATGCTCCAGCGTATTCATACTGGAAATCTGTATTCAGACAATTCTTTAAAAAAAGAACCACGATCATTATGCTTGCTGTTTTGATTGGGATTCTCTTGATGAGTTTTATCTACCCGATGTTTTCAAATTTTGATTACAACGACGTAAGTAAGGTAAATGACTTTTCAGCACGTTTGAATCCACCAAGTGCCAAAGCTTTCTTTGGTACAGATAACAACGGTAAATCCCTCTTTGATGGAGTTTGGTTTGGTGCTCGAAATTCGATTATCATTTCCTTTATCGCAACTGTTATTAACGTGGTGGTCGGAGTCATCGTTGGTGGAATTTGGGGAATCTCAAAATCCATCGACCGTATCATGATGGAAGTTTATAACGTTATTTCAAACATTCCATTTATGTTGATCGTTATCGTCTTGACTTACTCAATGGGATCTGGTTTCTGGAATTTGATTCTTGCCATGTCCTTAACAGGATGGATCGGAATTGCCTACATGATTCGTGTTCAAATCATGCGTTACCGTGATTTGGAGTACAACTTGGCCAGTCGAACATTAGGAACACCAACGTTGAAAATTGTTACGAAAAATATTTTACCTCAATTGGTATCTGTAATCGTGACCCAGACATCACAAATGTTACCAAGTTTTATTTCTTACGAAGCTTTCCTTTCCTTCTTCGGACTTGGTCTTCCAATCACAGTTCCAAGTTTGGGACGGTTGATTTCTGACTATTCTCAAAACGTAACTACAAATGCCTACCTATTCTGGATTCCACTTACTGTTTTGATTTTAGTATCCTTGTCATTCTTTATCGTCGGACAAAACTTGGCCGATGCCAGCGACCCACGTACACATAGATAGGAGGAGTAGATATGACATCAAATAACAATATTATTTTATCTGCTCAAGATATCGTAGTGGAATTTGACGTGCGCGATCGCGTACTGACAGCCATTCGTGGCGTATCGCTTGAGCTAGTAGAAGGTGAAGTTCTTGCCTTGGTTGGTGAGTCAGGTTCAGGGAAATCAGTTTTGACAAAGACGTTCACCGGAATGTTAGAAGATAATGGCCGTATTGCCCAAGGTTCGATTAAATACCGTGGTCAAGAATTGACAGATTTGAAATCGAATAAAGATTGGGAAAATATTCGTGGATCTAAGATCGCTACAATTTTCCAAGACCCAATGACAAGTTTGGACCCAATCAACACAATTGGTTCACAAATTACAGAAGTCATTATCAAACACCAAGGGAAAACAGCTAAAGAAGCTAAAGAAATGGCTTTGGACTATATGGAGAAAGTTGGAATTCCAGATGCGGAACGTCGTTTTGATGAGTATCCATTCCAATATTCAGGTGGGATGCGTCAACGGATCGTTATTGCCATCGCCTTGGCCTGCCGTCCAGATATCTTAATCTGTGACGAACCAACAACAGCCCTAGACGTAACCATTCAAGCGCAAATCATTGATTTGTTGAAATCCCTTCAAAAAGAATACCAATTTACAGTTATCTTTATCACCCACGACTTAGGTGTGGTTGCAAGTATTGCAGATAAAGTAGCCGTTATGTATGCTGGAGAAATTGTTGAGTTTGGAAAAGTAGAAGAAATTTTCTACGATCCAAAACATCCATACACATGGAGCTTGCTTTCAAGCTTGCCTCAATTGTCAACCTCAGATGGTGATCTTTACTCTATTCCAGGAACTCCGCCATCATTGTATGCTCCAATCAAAGGAGATGCCTTCGCACTTCGTTCAGACTATGCAATGCAGATTGATTTTGAAGAAGAGGCACCTGCTTTCAAAGTAACCGATACTCACTGGGCTAAGACATGGTTGCTCCATCCAGATGCACCAACAGTTCATAAACCAGAAGTAATCGAAAACCTTCACGAAAAGATTGGCTCAAAAATGGGCTTCACTCACATTACAGAATAGGAGGAAGGAAATGACTGAAAAATTAGTTGAAATTAAAGATTTAGAAATTTCCTTCGGTGAAGGAAGTAAAAAATTCGTTGCTGTAAAGAACACCAACTTTTTCATTAATAAGGGAGAAACTTTCTCTCTTGTTGGTGAATCAGGAAGTGGTAAGACAACAATTGGGCGTGCGATCATCGGTTTGAATGATACAAGTGCTGGAGAAATTATTTATGACGGTCGCAAGATCAACGGAAAAAACTCTCATAGTGAAAAATCAGAGTTGATCCGTAAAATTCAAATGATCTTCCAAGACCCAGCAGCAAGTTTGAATGAACGTGCAACAGTTGATTATATTATCTCTGAAGGTTTGATCAACCACCATTTGTTTAACAGCGAAGAAGAACGTCAGGAAAAAGTAAAAAATATTATGCATGAAGTTGGGCTTCTAGCAGAACATTTGACACGTTATCCTCACGAATTCTCAGGTGGTCAACGTCAACGGATCGGTATTGCCCGTGCACTTGTCATGGAACCAGAATTTGTCATTGCGGATGAACCAATCTCAGCTCTTGACGTTTCAGTACGTGCACAGGTCTTGAACCTTTTGAAAAAATTCCAAAGAGAATTAGGCTTGACCTACCTCTTTATCGCCCATGACTTGTCAGTTGTACGCTTCATTTCTGACCGTATTGCAGTTATCTATAAAGGGGTTATTGTAGAAGTGGCAGAAACTGAAGAACTATTTAACCACCCAATCCATCCATACACTCAATCCCTACTTTCAGCAGTCCCAATTCCAGATCCAATTCTAGAACGTAAAAAAGTTCTAAAAATCTATGATCCAGAACAACATGATTACTCTGAAGATAAACCACAAATGGTTGAAATTAAACCAGGTCATTATGTATGGGCTAACAAAGCTGAAGAAAACAAATACAGACAAGAATATAAATAGAGAGGATTCCCTCTCTATTTTCTTTTTTTCAAAAAAACTTTCAAAAAAATAAAAAATTTTTTAAAAAAGTGTTGACAGTAAGGGTAGGTCATGATATACTAATAT
>NZ_KV834639.1:0-390 GCF_001837905.1 Streptococcus sp. HMSC076C09 | reverse complement strand
AAAATAACATCTCAAAAGCACTATTTGGCATATCACGAAAAATAGCTTTCTCAGTGTTGCTATCATCTACGTATATTTCAAAATTTGGTTCTTTACGCTTTACAACCCGTCCTTTACTATTCGTAAAAGTCGTCGTAGAATACAAATCTTCTGCTTTTAACTTAGCCTTTCCCTCTCGCTCACTTAAATAAAGAGTTAAAAAATCAAGAACTGCATTAACACATTTTTCAACAGTGCTTTTCTTTCTTTTCCCGCTATCTTCAGGTAACTGAGATAATCCATAAAGCGTAAAAAACTCTCTAACCATTTCAAGTGTAAGTTGATCTACACTTTTAAGTCCAGAAGTACCAAATATAAAATTTAGAAACTTAACAACGTAAGAAAAGCGTT
>NZ_KV834638.1:0-211 GCF_001837905.1 Streptococcus sp. HMSC076C09 | reverse complement strand
ATCAATCTGCTCAGTGTCCAAGAGTAAGTAATCAGTGTTTAGGTTAGAAAAATGGCTTCGGAAAACTTCCGTGTACTTTTTCATATAGGGTTGCCAATTTTCTCGATAAACTGTAAAAATGACAATTCTTTCGATTTTCCTTGATGACACAATTTTTTTAACAATCGTATGGTTCTTTATCGGCGGATTTCCACCCATCAAAAAAATTTGT
>NZ_KV834637.1:0-252 GCF_001837905.1 Streptococcus sp. HMSC076C09 | reverse complement strand
TTGGAGGATTACCCAAGTCCGGCTGAAGGGAACGGTCTTGAAAACCGTCAGGCGTGTAAAAGCGTGCGTGGGTTCGAATCCCACATCCTCCTTAATATTAACGCGGGATGGAGCAGCTCGGTAGCTCGTCGGGCTCATAACCCGAAGGTCGTAGGTTCAAATCCTGCTCCCGCAATTTGGCTCGGTAGCTCAGTTGGTAGAGCAATGGATTGAAGCTCCATGTGTCGGCGGTTCGATTCCGTCTCGCGCCAT
>NZ_KV834636.1:26146-69474 GCF_001837905.1 Streptococcus sp. HMSC076C09 | reverse complement strand
CCTCAGAATCAGTTTCTGCATCCGAGTCAGCGTCAGAATCATTGTCTGCATCTGAGTCAGCATCAACCTCTGAATCAGTCTCGGCGTCTGAGTCGGTATCCGAGTCAGTATCAACGTCTGAATCAATCTCGACATCTGAATCATTGTCAGCCTCTGAGTCAGTGTCTACATCCGAATCGGTTTCTACCTCTGAATCAGTATCAGTGTCCGAATCAGCTTCAACTTCAGTAAGCCAATCAGTCTCAGCATCTGAATCAGTGTCGACATCAGAATCAGTTTCAGCCTCTGCGTCGGTATCAACATCGGAGTCAGTTTCTGCGTCTGAATCAATCTCGACATCGGAGTCAGTTTCTGCGTCTGAATCAGTTTCAGCATCCGAGTCGGTTTCTACCTCTGAATCAGTATCGACCTCAGAGTCCGTTTCTGTATCAGAATCGGTTTCTACGTCAGAATCAGCATCAGCCTCTGAGTCAGTTTCTGCGTCTGAATCAGTGTCAACATCAGAATCAGTATCAACGTCTGAATCTGTGTCAACATCCGAATCGGCATCTGTGTCTGAGTCAGTTTCAGCGTCTGAGTCAGTTTCAACATCAGAATCTGTGTCAACGTCTGAATCGGTGTCTACATCAGAATCAGTATTAACGTCTGAATCAGTTTCTGTATCTGAGTCAGCATCAGCCTCTGAGTCGGCCTCTACCTCAGAATCAGTCTCAACCTCTGAATCAGTCTCAATGTCCGAATCGATTTCTGTATCTGAATCAGTTTCAGCGTCCTTGTCAGCGTCTACGTCTGAATCAATCTCGACATCCGAATCAATGTCAGCATCGTTGAGCAGTTCAGTATCAGAAAGCCAGTCAGTCTCTACTTCGCTTTCGGTTTCGACATCAGTATCTGCATCAGAGTCAGCATCATTGAGTACCTCTGCACCTGAATTAACTTCAACATCAGTAAGTACTTCAGTTTCAGTGAGTCAATTACAATCAGGATCAACATCTGGTAGCGGTTCATACTCTAACTCAATGAGCCAATCAATTTCTCGTTCAGAGTCATTGTCTGTATCAGAAACAGCAAGTGGTTCACAAAAACACAGCCAATCTGTGGCGCTTCCGAATACTGGCGAAACAGAATCTGTAACATCAGTTCTTCTCGGGGTAGTTACAGGGTTAGCTGGAATTGCTGGACTTACCCGACGTAAAAAGAAGGGGAACTGATCTAGTAGGAAATATCATTTTTTTCGAGTGAATCTCATAGGAGATTCACTTTTTTATTAGTAGAATGAAGTATTTTTAATGTGTTACAAAAAATTTGAAAATTAAACAATAATATAGAAGTTTTTTGTAGCGAATTACTTGAATCTACGTAGTATTCCTGTATAATAATAATGACTACAATGTAAGGGGAATATCATGCAATTTAAGCGTTCAAAAGGAAACTTTCGTGAGACAGATCGTGTCGTACGCTTCAAATTAATTAAATCAGGAAAAAATTGGCTTCGAGCATCAACAGCTGCTCTAGGCCTCTTTCGCGTGGTGCGTGGGCAAGTGGAGGAGACTATCATTGCCAACGTGCAGCAAGATCAAATAGAAAGTCAAAAGCATAACCAAGCCTTCTTAAAGGGTTTGATTACGGTAGGGACTGTTTTTGGTGGTGCTGTGCTTGCTACGACTGCTAAGGCGGAGGATGCAACATCACTTGCACCAACGGTTTCTGAGACAAAAGAGGAAACCTTGGTAGAAGTGGATAGTGTGGTCTTAGCAAAAACTTCAAGCCAGCCTTCAGAATCCATCTCTGTTTCAGGATCAACTAGTTTTTCTACATCTGAGAGTGCGTCTGCTTCGATCAGTGAATCCACCTCTTTGTCCTTGAGCGAAGTTGGATCAACTGCATTATCAACGGCACTTAGTGAGTCTGCTCAAGCTCTAGAGTCAGAGGTAGTTGTTGAAGAGCCGACTAGTTTAGAAGAAGCTACTGTTTTAGAACAAAATACCTCTGAAGCTGAATTGCTACAGGAAATTGCAGGGAATTACGCATCTAAAATGACGGACACCGATCGCCGAGCAGTGGTCGAAGCGGTCATTAACAAAGTGCAGGCCGAAGTGGCTGCAAGTAATAACTTGATCCATACCAATGCCAGTGCTCAAGCTTATGCTGACCAGCGCGATCGTTTGGAGAAAGCTGTCGATGAGATGATGACGACCTTGACAGCTGCAGGTTTTGTGGGAAATACAAATGTAGATGGGAAACCTGCGATCTCTGCTCAGTTGGCTCCTCTAGCTGAGGAAACATACTTGGCTGATGATGTATTGGATATGAGCCCGAACCCAGAAGATCCCAATGGTGCGAGTGTAGAAGATCCTACACTTGACACACCAGGATATGCTAAGGATCCTCATCTAGATAAAGATCTCTTAAGATTTTCGCCTGAAGAGTTGAAAAATTTTTTAGGTGAACCCTACACCAATCGTTATACATTTGGTATTTGGGACTTTGTGAATAAACAAGGAGAGTCACTTGGTTACTATGCGACCATGTCGATTGATATCAGTGAGATAGATCCGGAAAAGCATAAGGCAATGGATGTTTATTTCCGCATTGTCCGAAAATCAGATGGGGCTGAAATTTTTTCACAAACTGTATCTCCAGAAGGATATGGCCAAGATATTCAATTACCAAAAGAAGTACTAATTGGTCAGGCTCCCCTTGGGAACAAGGTTTTTAATTCGGAACCTTCTACAGGTAATGGGACCTTTGGAATGCTAACGAATTTTATTCCGGAACAGGCTTTCTTATTCCGGAGTATTTATGATGTCATGACGCCTGAGAATCAGGGGCAATTGATTAGGACGTATCCTAGTATCAAAATTCCATCTATGATGGGACAACAATCGACCTTCTATAGAGAAGTGGACCCGAATGGTAGATGGTTTAATGGGCAATATGAACCAACGGGGAAAGAAAGATCCTTACTAGAGTATAGAATCTACGGATTGGAAGGCCAGCATTATACAGCTTCCAATCCACGCGAATTTCCTGGTTATGTACAGGTCCCAGCGCATACCGTGTTCCCGAATCGTAAAAGTGGGGTGTTCGATAATAGTAAGAATGGGAAATCAAGAATTGAACTATTAGGGGATGCGCGTGAGCATTTCATTAAAAGTGAAGTTGTCACCCTTAATCAAAATGGTGATTATTCTCTTCGCTACTATGTTTTAGATCCTTCTAAAATCCATGATGTTAGTAGTGGTGATGTAGGAAACGCTAAGGTAACCGATGTATATACACTTGTTTATGAAAAAGAATTTAAACAAGATAGTACGGATAACCTTTCAGATTTAGGTGGAACTCGTAAAGTTGAAAGTAAAAACAAGGATTATTTCCTGAATGTTACACCAAAACGAATAGATTACCAACATTTTGAGTTGGATATTACAGGTTGGTTCTCTAGTAAGGAGACAGTTACATACACTGATGAGAAAACAGGAATAGAATATACTGTTCCAAAACCATTCACGGAACTTCCAAAATCAGCCTACCTCGATAAAAATACGACCATGGTCGTTGGAGAAGATGCAACACCTCAAGGAGCAGATGGTTTTTCCAACTTCAAACAAACGATCAAAAAAATAGTAGATTCATATCCCTTAACGAGTGTGAATTATTACTATCGGAAGATGACACCGTCAGAATCTGCTTCACAATCTCAAAACTTCTCGATTTCAACTTCAGAGTCACTAGTTTCAGAATCCATTTCATCTTCTCAATCTGTTTCGGTCAGTGAGTCCGTTTCCTTGTCACAAGCATCTAGCTTCGCCAGTCAATCAGATTCACAGGTTTCAACCTCGATTTCCTTGTCACAATCTGTATCGACAAGCGAATCCAACTCGTTGGTTCAGGAATCGATCTCCACTAGTCAGTCGGAGTCTCTAGTCCAAGAGTCGGTTTCAGCCAGTCAATCAGATTCCTTGATTAAAGAATCCGTATCTGCCAGCCAGTCTGATTCGTTGGTTCAGGCCTCTGTTTCAGCAAGTCAATCGGATTCGTTAGTTCAGGCCTCAGTCTCTGCTAGCCAGTCCGAGTCGCTGCTCAAAGAGTCGGTTTCTTCAAGCCAGTCAGATTCATTGGTTCAAGAGTCCGTTTCGGCAAGCCAATCAGAGTCGTTGGTCCAAGCCTCAGTTTCTGAGAGTGAATCGGAATTATTGGTTCAGGAGTCTGTATCGGCCAGTCAATCCGATTCGCTGGTTAAAGAATCTGTCTCAGCAAGTCAGTCAGATTCGCTGGTCCAAGAGTCGGTATCATCCAGTCAATCAGACTCACAATCAAAAGCAGCATCAGCATCTAAGAGTGAGTCTGAAAAAGCCTCTAAATCTGTTTCGTTGAGTCAGTCGGTATCCTTATCTAATTTAGCATCTAGATCAATTTCTGTGTCTCAATCGCAGTCGACATCAGCTGTTGGATCGGAGGAAGTGGTTTCTCAACTGATTTCCTTGTCACAATCTATTTCGATGAGCAAAAAGCTGTCAGAATCCGTTTCGTTGAGTCAGTCAGATTCCTTGCTTCAGGAATCCGTATCTGCTAGCCAATCAGAGTCGTTGGTTCAGGAATCTGTATCGGCCAGTCAGTCAGAGTCGTTGGTTCAAGAATCCGTTTCTGCGAGCCAGTCTGATTCGCAGGTACAAGAGTCAGTCTCAGCGAGTCAGTCCGATTCCTTGATACAAGAATCAGTTTCCGCGAGTCAGTCTGATTCCTTGGTTCAGGAATCTGTATCGTCTAGCCAATCAGAGTCTTTGGTAAAAGCCACAGTTTCAGCAAGTCAGTCTGAGTCATTGGTACAAGAATCAGTTTCAGCAAGTCAGTCTGAGTCATTGGTACAAGAATCAGTTTCAGCAAGTCAGTCTGAGTCGTTGGTACAAGCGTCAGTTTCAGCGAGCCAATCAGACTCGCAGGTACAAGCCTTGGTTTCAGTGAGTCAATCAGAGTCGTTAGTACAAGAATCAGTTTCCGCCAGTCGATCAGACTCCTTGGCTCAGACATCTGTATCGTCTAGCCAATCAGAGTCTTTGGTTCAAGCATCAGTTTCAGCGAGCCAATCAGAATCGTTAGTACAAGAATCGGTTTCAGTGAGTCAATCACAATCTACTTCTGATGTCGAATCTAAGTCTCAAAATACAGAATCTATGTCCTTTTCTCGTTCTGATTCAATGAGTCAGTCGGAATCGCAAGTATCGACTGATTTGCAATCAACATCATGGAGTCAGTCAGAATCACAAGTTCAAGCTTCGATCTTTGCAAGTCAATCAGAGTCGTTGGTTCAGGAATCTGTATCTGCCAGTCAATCAAAGTCGTTGGTTCAAGCATCGACTTCAGCGAGCCAATCTGAGTCACAAGTTCAAGCATCAGTCTCCGCAAGCCAGTCTGAATCGTTGATACAAGCTTCGATCTCTAATAGCTACTCAGAGTCGTTGGTCCAAGCTTCGGTTTCCGCGAGTCAATCAGATTCATTAGTTCAAGCTTCTGCTTCGACAAGCGAATCGGCTTCAACTTCTCATGTCGTAGCTGCATCGCAGGTTTCAGAGTCTGGATCGTTCTCTCGATCCGTTTCTGAGAGTCTATCTGCTTCACAATGGACATCCCATTCAGAATCTCTAGCGTCGGCCTCGCTATCGAAGTCTGACTCCTATAGCCAATCAGCTTCACTCCTTTCAACAAGCGAATCGGCTTCAACGTCCATGCCAGTATCTGAATTTCCTTTGACGAGTGTTTCAGATTCTATAAGCGCATCATCAACAGAGAGTCAATCCCTATCGCAGGAAATTTCTGAATGGATCAGTGTGTCTTATGCGTCAAGCTTCTCTGCTGTGACAAGTTCTTCGGAGTCTGTCGTGTCTTCGTTTGGCACCTCTTACTCAGAATCTCCATCAGACACAAGCTCACTAAGTGCGACGCGTTCTTCAGAACCTGCTCTTCCAGAGACAGGTACCCATCCTTCATCTAATATTCTTGCTACAGGAGCTTCCATTCTTCTGTCTGGATTAGCCCTTTTAGGAATTCGGAAAAAGGATGGCAAATAAAACCTTAAAAGACCGGAATGAACTGGTCTTTTATTGATCTAGAATGTCTAAGAAGTTGGGAAATATGTTATAATGGACAAGGAAGTTTTGAGTAAAGTGATATAGAGAAGGATACCTGTGAGAAATGTATCTGTCTATATGCAATTACAATATAGGATCAATAATAAGAGTTTGAGGGAAAAAATGAAAATCCATTTCACAAATTTATTTGGGCAATCTTCGCAAAGTGTTGCCTTAATGGCGCAAAATGATATTATGAATGTGGTTCGTGAACTCGGGGTTAATGAACTTGGGATCTACTTTTATGATCAAACTAATGAACCGGCTGGTGAGTTGAATTCACGGATGGACGGTATTTTAGCTGGTGTAGCTTTTGGAGATATCGTCTTCGTTCAATCACCCTCTTGGAACGGAATTGAGTGGGATAATCGTTTAGTGGATAAGTTAAAACTCCTTCAAACCAAACTGGTCATGTTCATCCATGATGTCCCGCCACTCATGTTTGAAAGTAATTATTATCTCATGCCTGCTTATATTGAGATGTATAATAAGAGCGACCTTGTTGTAGTCCCCTCAGAACAGATGTACCATCGTCTAGTATCAGAAGGGCTTACAGTAAAAAAATATGTGGTCCAAAAGTTGTGGGATTTGACCCACAGTTTGGATCTCTATACTCCGCAATTTGAGAAAAAACTGATCTTCTCAGGAAATCCGTCACGTTTCCCACATATCATCGATTGGAAATATGATACCCCCCTTCATGTCTATACCGAACCAGTTGAAGGAGTCGATTATTCTAAGGTCCATATTGAAGGCTGGCGGACCAAGCAAGAGTTGCTTCTCGAACTTTCCAAGGGAGGTTTTGGACTTGTCTGGGGAAATTCAGAGAATCCTGAGGATGAGCGGGATTACTACAAAGAAAATATTTCCTACAAACTATCAACCTATCTTTCTGCTGGTCTTCCAGTAGTGGTACCAGATTATTTGTCAAATGCAGACTATATTCGAGAAAAAGGGCTCGGATTTGTAGCCTCCAGTCTCGAAGAAGCCAATCGTTTGGTTCAAGACTGCACAGAAGAAGAGTATGCCCAAATGGTTCAAAAGGCTCAACATACTTCTTATTTGATTCGCAATGGCTATTTTACAAAGAAATTATTTGTTGATAGTGTCATGGCTTTAGGAAAATAAATAGAATAAAATAGGATTCTTCAGACATAAATCTGAAGAATTTTTTATTGAATACGGTACCAAGGCTATAATTTTTTACAATATTAAGGATTAGTGACAAATAAGTGTAGAAAATAAGCAAATTATGGTAAAATAAGTTGAGATAAAATGCTCTAAAGGCACATATTTAAAGGCTGTTTTCCAAGTGGAAGAGTCAAAATGAGTAAGAGAAAGTTTAAAAGAAATGTTAAAACGATCTGAAGTAGGAAAGAGATTTTGTTGGACGATATTTTTCGTCTTTATTTATGTTTTGGGAAGTAAAATTTCCCTGCCTTTTGTTGACTTATCAAAGGCCTTGAGACTCAATGAGGGAACGACAACGGGCTTGCAGCTCTCAAGCGCTGTGATGGGGGGAAACCTCCGCGGGATGTCGATCTTTTCGATCGGTCTATCCCCATGGATGTCTTCCATGATTTTGTGGCGGATGTTTACCGTTTCAAAACGCTTTAACCTCGAAAAAACCAGCACGGAGATTGTGGAACGGCGAAAGATGTACGTAACCTTGGTGCTCGCCATCGTCCAGTCTTTGGCAGTGGCCATGTATCTCCCTTTGAAGACAGGGTTGAACTCTGGACTTGTCATTGCGGTCAATACCATGATTATGGTAGCTGGAGCCTTCTTTTTAGTTTGGCTCTCCGATCTAAATGCCGCTTTGGGGCTTGGAAGCTCTGTGGTCATCATGATGGCTGGGATGGTTATGTACCTGCCAGAAGACGTGATGCAGACCCTTTCAAATGTCAATAATATACCAGAAATCGCTTATGTTCTGGGCGTGATTTTCATCTTGATTTTTGTCTATGTGGCAGTCTTAGTGGAATATTCCAAGTACCAGATTCCTGTCAATAAATTAGGGATCCACAACAACTTGAAAAGTTATACTTTTTTGGATATCAAGATCAACCCAGCAGGAGGGATGCCCTTTATGTACGCCATGACCTTGGTGTCCATTCCTCAGTATGCCATGCTCTTGATCTTGTCTATGGATTCCAATGCCAAGTGGGCTGCTCATTTAGCCAAACACTTGGTGATGGGAGATCCGATTTGGATCCTTCTTTACATTCTGATGATCGCCCTTCTCTCTTTTGCTTTCGCCTTTGTCAATGTGAACGGAGAAGAAATTGCAGATAAGATGATGAAGGCTTCTGAGTATATCGATCATGTCTATCCTGGAGCAGATACACGTCGCTATATCAATAAAATTGTGCTACGCTTGACTGTTTTTGGGACCTTGTATCTGATCCTCTTCACAGCGCTTCCTTTTTCTCTCTTGTTATGGGATAAGGATCTCTTGCGCTTGACCATGATTCCAGGAACCTTTCTCATGTTTGTCGGGATGATTTACAATATCCGAGAAGAAATTCGTGCCCTTCGAGTGAATCAACGTTATACAAGAATATTCTAGGAGTAACCATGTATTATTTTGTACCAGCTTGGTATGGAACGGACCGCATCTGGCAGCAAACAGCTACCCCTTGGTACTGGATGCGAGAGTCCATTGAATTTGACGATACCATTAATCAAGTTCGTATTTTTCAAGAAGCAGAAATGGATCGGATCTTATTGTTGCCTCAATATAGTCCACAACTGCGCTATTTTTTACACCGCCAAGATTTGTTAGAGACAGATGTTCTTTCGATTTTTGATAAAATCCAACAGGTTCCGTCTGATTTGACTATGCGCCCAGTCCAGCTTCAGGACATCGAATGGCCAAGTGAGACCACTTTTTCCTACACTCCCTTTTTGGTAATGGCATTTCGAAAGGGCCACCACCTAGCGAAAATTGATATGGGAGTGGATGGAAATATCCTTACCCTAACCCGTTATAAAGAGGATGAAATCCTATATGTCGAATATTTAGATGACCGTGGGTTTATTTCTAGTAGGGTATACTATAAAGATGGCAAACCTTATTTCCAAGAGTATCTGAGTTTTGATGGACAATGGGTTTTGAGAGAGATGTTGATCGAAGAGAACCGCTCCGTCATGGTCAATGAAGCTTTCTTTCATGCCTTCAAAAAAGAAAGCTACTCTGATATAGGAGAAGTTGTAGCTGAAAAAATGAAGGAACATTTACTGACTCTGGTTCCAGGACGAGATCAGTTGGTTCTGGCAGCTCATCCAGCAAATTTGGCTTTTTTACAAGATACAGCAAGTAGCGTCAAGAAAGTCTTGTCTTTCTATGGGGATCGTCAGCCCTTGTCTGCTGAAAATTTTGCCCTCTATTTTGATATGATTGATGCCCAGCTCTTGATTACAGATAGTGAAAAAACCAAAGAAGCGATTGGAGTCTTTTCTCCTAGTTTGGCTCAAAAGACACACCGGATCACCTCTTTTGACTCCCGACTCCGTTTGGGTTCTAGTCAGGAGCGCAAGGAATCGAAGATTTACTTTTATGTCAATGAAGCCGAGCTCCCAAGTAAGAGCCAGCTCAAGAAGGTCTTAGAAGTGTTGTCTCACCATCCTTTATTTGAAGTTGTTTTTGCATTTTACAATGGCTCGCCGGAGCGTGTTAAGGAATTAGAAGGGCAACTCGAGGAATTGATCGCTAGCGAGCAGGACTTGCATCTGGTTCAATCACCAGCCCAAATGGAAGGGCTTGGGGAAAACCAGATTATCGATGAAGAGTCCGTACAAGACGCACCGGACTATCGCTTTGTAGTTAAGAATTTTTCAAATGAAAATGACATTATTCAAGAGTTGGAAAAAACCCGCTTGATCGTAGATTTAAGCGAGGAACCCAACCTCTATACTCAGATTGCAGGGATCTCTGCTGGGATTCCTCAGGTCAACCGCGTCCAGACAGAATATGTTGATCATTTGAAAAATGGCTATGTCTTATCAAAGGGAGACAAGGAATTAGAGAAGGCGATTACTCACTTTTTATTCGAATTGAAGCCTTGGAACGAAGCCTTGGTCTACTCGATCGAAAAAATTCAAGAATACACCGGTCAACGCTTGATCGAGAAATGGGAAGGATGGATGAAAGAACGTCATGGATAAAAAACAACAAATACCCCATATTCTCCAAATCGGCTCAAGCAGTTGGCAGGATCAGGTGGAGCTTCCTGATGGACTAGGCTGGCACTTTTTTCAAGCTGCCGCTCTTCCATCGCTCAAAGAGTATATGGAAGAAGAGGAAATCTCCAAATTCAAAGCCTTGATTCTAGAAAAGCCAGAAGATTTATTAGCTTTAGGCGAAGACCTGGCTTATTTTCAACCTTATACCGTTTTTTATGATCAAAGCCATGAACTAGAGGCGCCTTCTGACGAATTGGCCCACCTCTTAAGACTCAAGCAAGCAAGACCCTGGGATTTCTCAAACAAGCATCAATTTCTCTATGTCTTAGAGCGCTTTTTATACGACAATCAATATGGAGATGCCTTTACGGTTCGTGACCTGCGAGTGAGACCTGATTTTGCTGGCCAGCAAACGGTGCTGGGGCAACATTTTCTGAAGCTAGATGGATCATACGGTGAAGAGTTTACACCGATTGCTCAGTGGGTCTACAACTACGTGTATGATGCTAGCCATCCTATCAATTTTTGGTTGGAATATGAAAAAGATCCAAGCTGTCAGCTGCAATTGCGGATTCAATTTTATCGCTTTGGTGCACTGGGAGAGTGGGTCAAAGATGCAGTCTTTTCAGAAGAAGAGATGGAGCAACCGCTAGAATTGGATGGAGCAGAACCTTATTACCTAGCCTTTTCGCTGGAAGCAAAAGGAGAGGGGGCGCTTACGATCGGAGCCTTACATAAGCGCTTGTCACATGGTCCTTTAGGAGAGATGACCGTAGGAGCTAAGACGCTACGGGACCACAAACGCCAAGAAATTTTTGCTTATTTCCATCCTGGCGATATGAAGCCACCTTTAAACATTTACTTTTCTGGGTATCGCCCGGCCGAAGGTTTTGAAGGGTTTGGGATGATGCGTGCGATGGGTAGTCCCTTTATTCTCTTTTCTGACCCAAGACTGGAAGGTGGATCCTTCTATATGGGCTCAGAAGAATTGGAAAGTCAAATCACTGCCTTTATTGATCAGCACTTGGACTTGCTCGGCTTTGAGCCAAAAGATATGAATTTTTCAGGCTTGTCCATGGGGACCTTTGGTGCCCTTTACTATGGTGCTCTTTATTCTCCTCATGCGATCTTGGTCGGAAAACCCATTGTCAATCTGGGGGATGTCGCTGCCAACCTGAAATTTAAACGCCCAGATGAGTTTGGAACATCCCTAGATATGATGCAGTTGATCATTGGTCAAGTGTCGCAAGAAGGGATCGGTCAGCTGAATCAACGCTTCTGGGACCGGTTTGATCAGGCAGATTTCAAGGATACGATTTTAGCCCTTGCCTATATGAGGGATGATGACTACGATCAGCAGGCTTATCCAGATATTTTAGAGGCCTTGTATGAATTGCCGGTTCGTATTATCAGCACCAGTCGCGCTGGTCGGCACAATGACGCGAGTGCTCCAATCATTGAATGGTTTATGACCCAGTACAATGAAATCATGGAAAGGGATTTTGGAAGAAACCAATGATAAAAATAAAAGAAAATGAAAGCAGACGAATCTACTGGGGCGATACTGTTCTAGCAGATTATCTTTGGGGGTCGACCATTCAGGTAACTGCTCAAGGAAGCGTTCAGTTTCAGAACCCCCTCATGCCATCTGGTCAAGTGCTGAAAACTTGGCATTCGCAGACAAATTTTGGTGCAACTCGTCAAATTCCTAGTCTGCCCCTGCTCAAAAGAGAACAAGATTATGAATTGGTTATCACGATGGAAGCGACTCCTGCTCATACCGTTATGGTAGAAATTGTCTTCAAAGATCGCTTTGGAGAGGTCGTTGGCCGTCGAGTAACCGCAGAAGGTCGCTTGCCGTTTACCTACCCAGATCAAGCATACGCATATGAAGTACGCTTGCTCAGTGCAGGTTTGCAAGAGTTTACCTTCCACTATTTCACGATTCAACCAATATCGTCTGAGGGAGCAGAAGTTCTCGAATAGACGAACATCACTGCAAAAAAAGAGGATTACATTGGATTACGTTAAATTAAGAAACATCAAAAAAATCTTAAAAGAAGTCAATAGCTGGAAGGATGACATGGCCCGCTTGACGGATCGACAACTACAGGAGAAGACTGTGGAATTTCGGGAACGACTAGCAGAGGGCGAGACCTTGGATGATCTCTTGCCGGAAGCATTTGCGGTTGCGCGGGAAGCTGATAAACGGGTCTTGGGCATGTTTCCTTATGACGTGCAAGTCATGGGAGGAATTGTCCTCCACCAAGGCAATGTCGCTGAAATGAATACCGGTGAAGGAAAGACCTTGACGGCAACTATGCCGGTTTATCTCAATGCCTTAGAGGGCAAAGGGGTCATGGTTATTACGACCAATATCTATCTGGCAACTCGGGATGCAGAAGAGATGGGACAGGTCTACCGCTTTTTAGGCTTGACTGTTGGAGTTCCCTTGAAACAATCAGAAGACGAAGAATTAGATCCAGAAGCCAAACGGGAGATTTACCGGTCAGATGTCATTTATACGACTAATACTAGTCTGGGCTTTGACTATTTAACAGAGAACTTGACGGCTTCTGCAGATGGCCAATTTTTGGCAGACTTCAATTACGCCATTGTTGATGAGATTGATTCGGTGCTCCTTGATAGTGCTCAGACTCCCTTGATTATTTCTGGTTCTCCTCGGGTTCAATCCAACCTATATGGGATTATTGATACCCTGATCCAAACCTTCAAAGAAGGGGAAGACTTCAAGTTTGATGAAGAAAAGAAACGAGTTTGGTTGACTCGAAAAGGAGCTCATGCAGCAGAAGCCTTTCTAGCCATTCCCAACCTCTATGATCCCCAATACCGTGACTTGGTACGCCATATCAGCTTAGCCCTGCAGGCCAATAAAAACTTTATTAAGGATAAGGATTATGTCATCCATCCCAATGTCGAAGGGCAACCGGAGATTGTCTTACTAGACCAGGCGACGGGGCGCTTGATGGAAATGACCCGTTTGCAAGGAGGACTCCACCAGGCGATTGAAGCCAAAGAGGGTCTCAAGCTCACCCAAGAAACACGGGCCATGGCTTCTATTACTTACCAAAACCTCTTTAAGATGTTTCGGAAGTTGGGAGGCATGACCGGGACTGGGAAGGTCGCTGAGGCAGAGTTTCTTGATACCTATGCCATGTCAGTGATCAAGATCCCAACCAATCGCAAGAAGATCCGCAAAGATTTGCCGGATGAAATCTATCAGACCTTGCCAGAGAAAATCGTGGCTTCCTTGGATTATGTGAAGAAGGTCCACGAAAAGGGCAATCCGATTCTGGTCTTTGCCGGATCGGTTGAAATGTCGATTCTTTATTCGAATCTTCTTTTGCGCGAAGGGATTCCACACAATCTTCTCAATGCCAACAATGCTCCTCGAGAGGCCCAGATCATTAAGGAATCAGGTCGAAAAGGTGCTGTGACCGTTGCGACCTCAATGGCCGGTCGGGGAACCGATATCAAGTTGGGACCAGGAGTTGCTGAGTTAGGTGGCTTGGTGGTTGTCGGGACTGAGCGGATGATGAACCAGCGGATTGACCTTCAAATTCGGGGGCGTTCAGGTCGCCAAGGAGATCCCGGTTTGACCAAGTTCTTCGTCTCTTTGGAAGACGATTTGATGAAAAACTGGGGGCCAGACTGGATCCAGGATACCTATCAAGACTATGATGTGGATGAGCGGATTGGTTCTGCTAAAGCTCTGACCAAGCGCAAGTATAGAAACTTGGTGGAACGGGCTCAAAATGCTAGTGAAAGTTCTGGTCAGGCCAGTCGTCGGATGACGTTAGAATTTGCGGAAAGCATGAACATTCAGCGTGCCATCGTCTACGAAGAGCGCGACCGCTTGATCAAACAAGAAGGTCGCTTGGACAACATCGTTGAAAAAGTGCTTCGTTCCGTCTTTTCAAGCATAGTCCATAAAAAAGAGTACAAGGAACCGGTAGCTTTTTATCGCTATATGTTAGACAATGTTAGCTACCAAGTGGATCCGGATAAGGCCCACCAAACTTTCCGTAGCAAGAAAACCAAAGAAAATTTCTTATGGGAGATTGCTAAAAGCGAGTTGGAAGCTAAGTATGAGATCTTAGGCACCGATGAGGTGATCGCCCAATTCCAGCGCATGGCCATTCTAAAAGCTATCGACGAGAACTGGGTCGAGCAGGTAGACTATCTGCAACAATTGCGCATGGCGCTCTCTGGTCAGTACACCAGTCAGAAAAACCCTTTGGTAGAATTTTTCCAAGAAGCCTACCAATCCTTTGAACGAATGAAAGAGGCGGCCAAAGAACAAATGGTCCGCAATCTCTTACTGAGTCGAGTAGAAATCAATAAAAAAGGGGAAATTGTCTTGCATTTCCCATAAAAGAGGACATTATGACAGTATACAATATCAACCTTGGAATCGGTTGGGCTAGCAGTGGTGTTGAGTATGCCCAGGCCTACCGTGCCCAGTTGTTACGCAATATCCATCAACCAGCCAAGTTTGTCTTTATGGATATGATCCTAGCCGATAACATCCAGCATTTAACAGAAAATATCGGTTTTAAAAATGATGAAATTATCTGGCTCTATAGCCATTTTACAGATATAAAAATTGCACCAACAACCTATACCATTGATCAGGTCTTAGCAGGATTTGCCGGAAAACCGACTCGAGAAGAAGTCGATGGTAAGATCAAGCGCTTCTTTTATGAGGACCAGGACAACTTTTTGACCTGCTACCTGCGCGAAGAAAACAGTCCCTATGTCGAACGCTGCGAGTACGTGTCTAGAGGGATTTTAGTGAGAAAGGATTACTTCTCCTATACCCGCTATTGTACCGAGTACTTCATTCCCAAAAACAATCAAGCCAACTTGATTGAGCGCCGCTTTTACAATGAAGACGGGACAGTTGCCTACAGCATGCAGATGGCGGATGGTCGCGAAATTTATCGTTTCCCAGATCGCTACCTGGTTGGTCGCCAAGAATTGATCCGCTACTTCATGCAGACCCTTCAATTGACCAAACAAGATCTGGTGATTTTGGATCGGGAAACCAATATTGGTCAGCCTATCTTTGAAGAAGCGCAAAAAGCCCGCCTGGGGGTGGTCGTTCATGCCGAGCACTTCAGCGCCAATAATGTCGATGATCAGTATATCCTGTGGAATAACTACTACGAGTACCAATTTACCAATGCAGACAAGGTGGACTTCTTTATTGTCGCGACTGACCGCCAAAAAGAAATCTTGGCCGAGCAGTTTGCTAAATACACCAACCATCAGCCGGCTATCTATACCATTCCAGTTGGGAGTCTTGCAAGCCTGCCACAAAATGAAAATCGCACTCCATTTTCTATGATTACTGCCTCTCGTTTGGCGACAGAAAAGCATATTGACTGGTTGGTGCGAGCAGTGGTTCGCGCCAAAAGAGAATTGCCAGAACTGTCTTTTGACATCTATGGAAAAGGTGGAGAAGAAGGCAAGTTGCGTTCTCTAATTGATGAATTGGGGGCGGCAGACTATATCCATCTCAAAGGGCATGCCAATCTAGAGGAAATTTATAAGAATTATGAGGTTTACCTGTCAGCATCGACCAGTGAAGGCTTTGGGTTGACCTTGATGGAGGCGATTGGTTCTGGACTTCCGATTATCGGTTTTGATGTTCCTTATGGCAATCAGACCTTTGTCACAGAAGGTAAAAATGGCTATCTCATTCCACCATCAGCAGATCAAGTGGTCGACCAGATCGCTGCTGCCTTTGCAGATAAAATCATCCAGCTTTACAAAAAAGATGATCTAGCCAGCATGCGTCAAGCATCTTATGCGCGTGCAGAAGACTTTTTGACCAGCCGAGTAGAAGAAGCTTGGGCACAATTGATAGAAGAGGTGACACATGCTGAACATATTTGATAGTTATTCTCGTGAGAGCCAGGATTTGCTCCACTCTATGAAAGAGTCTGGCTTTGACCATCCGACCGTTGTTTTGGAGCCAAACGGTTTCTTACCAGACGGTGTTGAGTCTCCCTTTATCTATTTCTTAGGACAAGCAAAAGGGGAGAAGCGCGGACGCTACTTTAATGAAGTTCCAGTGCCTGATTTCTGGGAAGTTTCTGGGGATAACAGTTCGGGGAGAGTGACCTACTATGGTCAAGAAAAGGCTCGAATTGTTTACCATGCTGCTTCCTATAAACGCATCGTTGAGCGCTTAGAGTGGTTGGACGATAAGGGACAAGTGTTCATGATTGAGCGCTTCGACCAATACGGTCGCAAAATTGCCGTAACGACTTGTGGCGATCAGGGCCAACATTTGGTGACCACTTATTTTGAAGGGGATATCGAGCGCTTGACAGAGAATCACCAAACAGGGGATTTGATTTTGACCTTGGACCATCAACCCATGCGGATTTTCAAGAATCGCTTAGATTACTTTGTCTTTTATCTAGAGTATCGTGGTTTTGATTTGGATGGTTTGGTCTACAATACGCTGGCTACCTCCTTTAGCATTAGTCTCCAGTTGGGTAATAAAGGCATCAAAGGACGCGATGTCTTGGTGTGGCAAGAGCCTCTTCACGACAGCCTTCCGGGCAATATGCAGTTGATTCTAAAGAGCCCAGAAATCCGGACCAAGAAGATCTTGATTCCGCAAAACGCGACCTATCATCGTGCTTTGCAGTTGACCTCGCAAGATCAGCATAGCTATTTTGGTCCCCTTGGCTACCTGTATGATTTCAAGGTGAAAGACGATATCCGTAAAGACGCCTTTGTCTTGACCAATTCGGATCAGATCGAAGCCTTGACCTACCTAGTAGAGAACTTGCCAAATGTGACCTTCCGTGTAGCAGCTTTGACGGAGATGTCTGCGAGCCTCTTGTCTATGGTCCGCTACCCAAATGTGGTCTTGTACCAAAATATCAGTCAAGAGCGGATCAAAGAGTTGCTTAAGGTCTCTAGTATTTATCTGGATATCAACCACTATGCAGAGGTACAAGGCATTGTTCGCAAGGCCTTCGAACACCAGCAAGTCATCCTTGCCTTTAGCCATACCCTGCATGACCGCCACTTCCTCGCACAAGCCAATATCTTTGATCAAGGAAAAGAAGCAGATATGGTGTCCCGTATCCAGGAAATCTACCAATCTGTGGATAACTACAGAGAAGCCGTTGCGCAACAAATTGCCCAATCAAGTAGCGTTGAGCCAGCTGTTTTCAAAGCTCGCTTGCAAGAAGGGATAGGTGGATACAGTGAGTGATCGTAAGAAAGATTTATTTTACAAAGAAGTAGAAGGACGGATGGAGTCTCTCAAACGCCGTCCTGCCGAAAAAGAAAAGACGACACGTTCTGAAAAGATCAATGTTACTTTTAATGTGATCATTGGTTTGGTGATTCTGCTGGGAGTTATTTTTACCCTCTTCAGAGTGTTAGGAGGATCCTAAGATGGAAATGGTATTTGCAATCGGGATCTCGATCTTATCCCTCGCTCTTGTGGTTCTGATCACCCTGCAGCCTCGCCAACAACAATCGCTCTCAACAGATGCGACCAGTAACCTAGGAAAACCAAGTTACTGGCGGTCTCACCGTGGACTCAAGCTAGCGACCCTCGTTGTTAGTATCGTCTTTCTCGTATCCTTATTTCTTTATATGATGGTCGTACAGGCCTAGTCTTTAATAGAATGGATAAAAAGAAGTTAGAATGTAGACAAACTATTTTAAATTAAAATAAGTTAAGCGATTCTGCAAAAAAACAAAAATGAGTTCCATTTTTAAAATCGATTCAAGAAAATACCGAAACTTTCCGCTGTGAGAAAAGTGCCTGAAACAATAACGTTTCAGGCACTCGGAATTATTGAGACCTTAGGCTCAATAATTAGTCATGGAACTTCAAAGATGTTCGCTGACGTCCGTACTCACCTAAGGAAAGTTTTTATATGACTTTATCTTCAATCTGAACGAAGTTGGTATTCTCCAACTTCGTTTTTTGATGATGTTGCCTTTGTTTTTATGGTATACTGAAAGCGATAAAATGATTGGAGCTTCCGATGAAAAAGATCCCCTTAGTATTTTCAGGCTGTCTGTTAGGACTGGTTGGCGCTGGAAACCTTCTTGCAGACTCGCTACCCTTCCTTGCTCACGCCTTTAGTCTGACAGGTTTGTTCTTCTGGTTTTTCTTTGTCGTTTATCATGCAATTCGCTGGCAAGAAACCAAGATAGAACTCCAACAACCAGCCCTTTTATCTGGGATGGCAACTTTTCCCATGGCAGGGATGATTCTATCCACCTATCTTTTGCGCCTCTTTCCCGCCTTTGGAGGTCTATCACAGTTGGTCTGGTGGTCTGCCTTTCTCTTAGATCTGGGCTTGATTCTCTATTTTACCAAGACCCATGTCCTAGCGCGACCAAGAGCCAATGCCACTCCCAGTTGGACCGTTCTCTATGTGGGCATTGCAGTAGCGGCCTTGACTTATCCAGTTGTGGGAATAAGAGAGATTGCTTATCTCGCTTTAGTGATTGGTTTTGGTTTGACCTTTCTTCTTTATCCCCTTATCTATCATGATTTGAAGCAGTCCCCCTTACCCAGTCATCTGTTGGGCCAAGAAGGCATCTATTGTGCTCCCTTTTCTCTTCTTTTAGCAGCCCTGGTTCGTGTGGGTGGAGCGAGCTTGCCCACCTGGTTCTTACTGATCATGGTGGTGGCCTCGCAAGGTTTTTATTTCTTTGTGTTGATGCGCCTACCGAAAATGATCAAAGAAGGTTTTCAACCTGCTTTTTCAGCCCTGACCTTTCCAACAGTCATCACAGCGACCTCTTTGAAAATGGCCCAAGGCTTGTTGCAACTACCTTTCTTGACAGTTCTTGTATGGCTGGAAACTCTTCTTTGTCTCTTGATTTTAGTCGCTGTCTTAGGTGGTTATGTGGCCTATCTCAGAGAGTAGGAAGGCATCCTTTTTCATTGAAACCTTGTCACGATTATGGTAAGATGCACTATACGATTTGTCATACTTTATAGGAAAGGTATCTATGAAATTCATCAAAGGAAAGCTCTCACTGCTGTATCCCCTCTTTCTGCTCTTGTTTTATTTTTATGTTCGGCCCCAATTTCGCCCCTTGGCCCAGTATGTCTCCAATAGTGTAGCAAGTGCCAATAGCTATTATTGGACCTTATTTGGCCTAGAAGGCCTCTATGCAGTCTTTACAGGATTTTTGGTCTATCGTTTTTCTAAAAAAGCGCAGTTTAAGCTGGGGAAGAACCCTCTTCAAGCTCTGATAGAAGCCGTTTTTGCGGCCTGTTTGGTTTACTGGTTGGACTACTTCATCAGTGGTTTTGTTCAAGGACGGGCAGCCGTTTTGAGTCTCTTTCCACGGGAAATTAGCCCAACAGGTGTGCTTATCCTAGTGATTGCAATGGTTATCATCCGGCCGGTGACAGAGGAGCTGATCTTTCGTGGAGCCTTGGTGAATGCCTACTTCAAAGGCTGGAAACTCTATGCTGAGATTTGGCTTCCAGCCCTCATCTACAGTGGCTTACATTTTCTCCACAATCCCTTTTCATTAGGAGCTTCTATCATCTATCTCCTGCCGAGTGTGATTTTTGGGACCCTGTATTATCGGAGCAAGACGCTCCTTTCTCCTATTTTGGCTCATATCTTGCTCAATCTCTACTACACCTTGCCTTTACTTTTATCTGTATTCAAGTAGCAACCGATTTCCTGAGTGAGATTGGTTTTTTTTGAAAATATGGTATAATAGAATAAATTTAATAGAGGGAGTTGAGGTTTGAAAAAAAGCTACCGCGTCAAACGTGACAAAGATTTTAATGCTATTTTTAAAAGTGGTCAAAATGTTGCCAATCGGAAATTCGTTGTTTACCGCTTGCGCAAAGACCAACCACATTTTCGAGTCGGCCTGTCTGTTAGTAAGAAGCTGGGAAATGCTGTGACTAGAAATCGCATCAAACGTTTGATTCGCCATGTTTTGATCAAACACCAAGCCTTCCTTACGACCGATGATTTTGTCGTCATTGCTCGTAAAGGAGTGGAGGAGCTCGACTTCCATCAAGTTGAGAAAAATCTTGTACATGTCTTAAAATTAGCGCATGTCTACCAAGAAAGGGAATAATGTGAAAAAGAAACTGAAGTTAACTGGATTATTAGGAGCAGCCTTATTGGTCTTGACAGCTTGTGGGACCTCTCAAGTGACAGCTCAGTCGACAGGTGGTTGGGAACGCTTCGTCTACTTCTTTGCCGAAGCCATTCGCTTCTTGTCATTTGGCGGAAGTATCGGTGTGGGGATTATCGTCTTTACCATTGTCATCCGGACGGTCCTCTTGCCGCTTTTCCAATATCAAATGAATTCAACCCGCAAGATGCAGGAAATTCAACCCCTACTCAAGGAATTGCAAGCCAAGTATCCTGGAAAGGATCTAGATAGTCGGACCAAGCTTTCTGAAGAGATGCGGGCCCTTTACAAGGAAAAAGGCGTCAAAACATCTTCAGCCTTTCTTCCTCTCTTGATTCAGATGCCGGTTTTGATGGCCTTATTCCAAGCGCTGAGCCGTGTCGAATTCCTTAAAGTTGGTCACTTCCTTTGGTTGGACCTTGGCGCGATCGACCCGACTTACATCTTGCCGGTTCTTGCAGCGCTCTTCACATTTTTCAGTAGTTGGTTGACCAATAAAGCCATGCCAGAGCGCAATGGGAGTGCAACAACCATGATGTATGTGATGCCTGTGATGATCTTCTTCTTTGCCTTGTTCTCAGCTAGCGGGGTCGCACTCTACTGGGTGACTTCCAATGCTTACCAAGTCGGACAGACCTATCTCTTGAACAACCCCTTCAAGATTATCGCAGAGCGTGAAGCAAAAGAGCAAGCTTCGCGAGACATGGAAAAACAAAAACGCCGTGCCCTAAACAAAGCACAGAAAAAGAAAAAATAAGAAAGAGGTGGACATATGGTCCTATATACTGGAGCAACTGTTGAAGAAGCCATTCAAAAAGGCCTGAACGATTTAGATATTCCCCGTATGAAGGCACACATTACAGTTGTAGCGCGTGAGAAGAAAGGTTTTCTTGGCTTGTTTGGGAAAAAACCAGCCCAGGTTGAGATTGAGCCGATTGCAGAAACAACGGTTGTGAAAGCCAATCAAAAAGCCGTCAAAGGTGTCCCAGATGAAATCAATGCGCAAAACGAGCCGGTTAAGACAGTGAGCGAAGCAACGATCGATCTCGGACGCGTCGTTGCAGCGATCAAAAAGGTCGAAGAAGAAGGAGAAGTTGTCTCTGAAGAAATCAAGACAGAAATCCTCAAACATGACAAAGAAGCAGATACCGTTCTTGAAGAAAAAGGGCATGAACATATCCTTGAGAAGGTTAAAGAACCAGTAGCAAAAGAATCAAATGAGTCTGATTTCTCAAACCTTGGTATCGAAGTAGAGGAAAACTACAATATCGAAGAAGTCGTCACAGATGTGACAGCCTATGTTCAAACAGTAATCGATGAAATGGATGTGGATGCGACCATCTCAAGCAGTCACAACCGCCGTACGGTCAATATGCAAATTGATACCAATGAACCGGGACGTGTCATTGGATACCACGGAAAAGTCTTGAAGGCTCTTCAACTTTTGGCGCAAAATTACCTCTATAACCGCTACTCAAAGAATTTTTACATTACCATTAATGTTAATGACTATGTAGAACACCGGGCGGAAGTTCTTCAAAGCTATGCTCAGAAGTTGGCAACGCGTGCCCTCGAAGATGGGCAAGTCCAACAGACAGATCCGATGTCAAACAGTGAACGCAAAATCATTCACCGGATTGTCTCTAAGATGGAAGGAGTCACTAGCTACTCTGAAGGGGAAGAACCAAACCGTTACGTAGTGGTAGACATCGAAGGATAATCAAGCTATTATTTCCCATAAGGGAGAGACGGGATTGAGCCGATCTCTCCTTTTTTAGGTTTAGAAAGGAAGCAGATGGCATTTGCAGCGATTCGAGAGTTTTTAAAGCTTCAAGGAATTCACTACCAGGCCCCAGCAAAGGCAGGCGTGCTAGCCTCAGAGATGGAGCAGTATCGTGCTCTAGCTCAAGCGGCTCGTAAGGAATTCACCGATTTGGTCTCAGCCTTTCAGAAGCGTCACCCCTATTTGGAGCAAGATCGGACCAGTCAATGGATGAACCAGGCCCAGGTCTTGCGACCTCATTTTTGGGCCTATCTAAAAGGAGAAGGGACGATGGCAGAACCTATGTTTGCCTTGAGGCTCTATGGAGATGCAGCTGATTTTGGAGTTTCCTTAGAGGTGAGTTTTATCGAGCGAAAAAAAAGATGAGCAGAGCCTTCAAAAACAACAAATGGTTCTCACCCTTCCCATCACTCAGCCAGTTTATTATTTCGCCCAGAAAAATGGAGAGAGTCAAAGGGTAGAAGGAACAGAAAAGAATCGTCATGATCTGTTACAAGCAGTAGCAGAAGGGGCGGTTCGTAAGGTCCTCGTCAAATACGATGTTTCTCTAGTCGTGGAAGATTCTCTTGAGGATATCCTGGATCAGTTGCAAGAGGCGCTGGTGGCTCTGGAACCCTATTACTTGGCAACCCGTCAGGTGTAGAAAGGTTTTCTCCGACCTGTATTTGCAACAATTTTGCCATAGCTATTGACAAATAGAGCTGAATCCGATAGAATAGTAAAGTATGTTTAGTAACTGATCACAACTAGCCGGCTAAACGAATACAAAATCTATGAGGAGGTATTCATCGTGAAACGTACTTATCAACCAAGTAAACTTCGTCGTGCGCGCAAACATGGTTTCCGTCACCGTATGGCAACTAAAAACGGTCGTCGCGTATTGGCAGCTCGTCGTCGTAAAGGACGCAAAGTTTTGGCTGCCTAATTCAGATAAAAAACTAAAAACCAGTAGAAACTCGAGACTACTGGTTTTTGTTTTGTCCGAAAGTGAATTTAGAGGCGCTTTCTGCTATAATAGAAAGAAGAAAAACTCGGAAGAAAAGGAAGATCATGCAGATTTTTGATACCCACACCCATCTCAATGTGGAAGAATTCGCAGGAAAAGAACAAGAAGAGCTGGACTTGGCCAAGGAAATGGGCGTTGTAGCTCATAATATTGTCGGTTTTGACAAACCAACGATTGAGCGAGCCATGGAGTTGGCAGACCAGCATCCAGAGCTCTATCTCACACTTGGTTGGCACCCCACTGAGGCGGGCGATTATAGTCCTGAAGTGGAGGCCTATTTACTTGAACAGTTGAAACATCCCAAAGTCATCGCCCTAGGAGAAATTGGTCTGGATTACCACTGGATGACAGCACCAAAAGATGTTCAAGAAAAGGTTTTTCGTCGTCAGATTCAATTGTCTAAGGACTTGGACTTGCCTTTCGTGGTGCATACGCGTGATGCTCTTGAAGATACCTATGCCATCATCAAGAGTGAAGGAGTCGGGCCTCGCGGTGGGATCATGCATTCCTTCTCAGGAAGTTTAGAAGAAGCCAAACGCTTCATGGATCTGGGAATGATGATCTCCTTTTCTGGAGTGGTGACGTTTAAGAAAGCCACAGATGTCCAAGAAGCAGCAGCTGGCCTGCCGCTCGATAAGATCTTGGTTGAAACAGATGCTCCTTACCTGGCACCAGTTCCCAAACGTGGCCGAGAAAATAAAACAGCCTACACTCGTTATGTAGTAGACTTCATTGCAGAACTACGTGGCTTAACAACAGAAGAAGTGGCTCAGACAACCTATGACAATGCAAGAAAGGTATTTGGCCTTGACTGAGAAAAGAAAAATACCGGAAGTGATTGTTGTTGAAGGCAAGGACGACACAGCCAATCTCCGTCGTTTTTATGAGGTGGATACCTATGAAACACGAGGCTCTGCGATCGATCAAGATGACTTGGAACGAATTGCTACCTTGCAAGAGTTGCGTGGGGTCATTGTTTTTACCGATCCAGACTATAATGGCGAGCGCATTCGCAAGATCATTATGCAAGAGGTGCCCCAGGCCAAACATGCCTTTTTAAATCGAGGCGAAGCAGTACCCAAGTCCAAGACCAAGGGGCGTTCCTTGGGAGTGGAGCATGCTAGCTTTGAAGACTTAGAAAAAGCCCTAGCTGGACTGGTCGGGTCTTACGAAGATGAAAATTTCTTTGATATCACAAAGACCGACTTGATGCGGCTTGGACTGTTGATGGGAAGCGATAGTCGCAAACGACGAGAATACTTAGGAGAAGCCTTGCGCATCGGCTACTGCAATGGCAAGCAATTGATCAAACGCTTGGAGTTGTTTGGAATTAGTTTAGCACAAGTCGAAGAGGCGATGGCTAGTTATTAAGACGGAAGTAGAGGGGATCCTTTACCCCTAAACTGATTAGAAAAGAGAAAAAATGAGAATTGCAGATTATAGCGTGACCAAGGCAGTGCTGGAGCGTCACGGATTTACCTTTAAAAAATCCTTCGGTCAAAACTTTTTGACCGATACCAACATCCTTCAAAAAATTGTGGATACGGCAGAGATCGATAAGCAGGTCAATGTCATCGAAATTGGTCCTGGGATTGGGGCACTTACTGAGTTCTTGGCAGAAAATGCCGCAGAAGTCATGGCCTTTGAGATCGATGACCGCTTGGTTCCTATTTTGGCGGATACCTTACGGGATTTTGATAATGTCACAGTTGTCAACCAAGACATCCTCAAGGTAGACCTCAACCAGTACATCGCAGAGTTTAAAAATCCAGACCTTCCGATCAAGGTGGTGGCTAACCTTCCGTATTACATCACAACTCCCATCCTCATGCACTTGATCGAATCCAAGATTCCTTTCCAAGAATTTGTGGTCATGATGCAAAAAGAGGTGGCAGACCGCATCTCGGCTGAGCCCAACACCAAGGCTTATGGTTCTTTATCCATTGCAGTCCAATACTATATGACTGCTAAGGTAGCCTTTATCGTGCCTCGCACCGTCTTTGTGCCAGCACCAAACGTCGACTCTGCCATTTTGAAGATGGTCCGTCGCGAAGAACCAGCAGTAGCTGTCAAGGATGAAGATTTCTTCTTCTCTGTCAGCAAGGCTAGCTTTGTCCACCGCCGCAAAACACTTTGGAACAACTTGACTAGTCGCTTTGGCAAGACCGAAGAAATCAAAGCCAAACTGGAAGCAGGAATCCAAGCTGCAGGCCTGCAACCTTCTGTACGAGGAGAAGCTCTGAGCTTAGAAGACTTCGCTCGCCTAGCAGATGGCCTTCTAGAAGTAGGAATAAAATAACAGAAAAGACATGAGCTTCGTAGCTCATGTCTTGTTTTTGTAGAAGGAAAGGACGGGATTTGAACCCGCGCGTGAATAAAAATCCACTTGCCGGATTTCGAGTCCGGTGCCGTACCGAGCTGGGCCACCTTTCCAAGATGCGGAGAAAGGGATTTGAACCCTCACGCCCGAAGGGGCACATGCGCCTGAAGCATGCGTGTCTGCCGTTCCACCACCTCCGCATAGTTCTATTATACACTTTTTAGGAAAAATGCCAAGGAAAAAAAGGAAGGTGCCCTTTCCCGAATTCTGCTAAAAGACAAGTCATAACGGATACTCCGTCTTCTGTTTCTATCCGTTTAAAAAACGAACCTATTCGTTTCTAAAAGCGTTCGGAGAGGTTCACTTTTCGTTTTTTATTATCAAGCAATCCAGCCTTATTTCTCATTTTTTGGTATAATAGATAGTATTAATCTCAAAGGAGTGCGATTTGCAAGGAACAATCGTCAAGGCCTTGGCTGGCTTCTACTACGTGGAGTCAGACGGTCACATTTACCAGACACGGGCTCGTGGAAATTTTAGAAAAAAAGGACAGACTCCTTATGTGGGGGATCAGGTGGAGTTCTCTGCTGAAGAGAATTCGGAAGGCTACATTTTGAGCATTGCGCCTCGAAAAAATAGCCTCGTGCGTCCTCCTATTGTCAATATTGATCAGGCAGTAGTGATCATGTCAGCGAAGGAGCCGGATTTCAATGCCAATCTTTTAGACCGTTTTCTGGTTCTTTTGGAGCACAAGGGGATTCATCCCATTGTCTATATTTCAAAACTGGACTTGTTAGAAGATATGGAAGACATCCAATACTACCAAGGAATCTATCAGGCTATTGGCTACGACTTTGTCTTGTCGATTGAGGAACTCTTGCCCCTTTTGACCAATCAAACCACGGTCTTTATGGGACAGACCGGTGTAGGAAAATCGACCTTGCTCAATAAAATCGCTCCGGATCTGGAGCTTGAAACGGGTGAGATTTCAGATAGTCTGGGGCGCGGTCGACACACGACCCGAGCTGTCAGCTTTTACCATTTAAATGGAGGAAAGATCGCAGATACGCCTGGCTTCTCCTCCCTCGATTATGAAGTGACGACCAGCGAAGACTTAAATCAAGCCTTCCCAGAGATCGCCGATGTGAGCCACTCTTGTAAATTTCGTACCTGTACCCACACGCATGAGCCAGCTTGTGCGGTGAAACCAGCCGTTGAAAGAGAGGAAATTGCACCTTTCCGTTATAAGGATTACTTGCAATTTCTAAGTGAGATTGAAAACCGTCGCGAAACCTATAAAAAAGTTTCGAAAAAAATGCCAAAATAGGAGACACTACAACGATGAAAACAATGAAAATTGCACCCTCAATTTTGAGTGCCGATTATGCCAATTTTGAAAGTGAATTGAAACGCTTAGAAGCAGCAGGAGCTGACTATGCCCATATCGATGTCATGGATGGCCATTTTGTGCCCAATATCAGCTTTGGAGCTGGTGTCGTAGAGAGCATGCGTCCACATAGCAAGTTGGTCTTTGATTGCCACTTGATGGTCACCAATCCTGAACACCATATCGAAGAATTTGCCCGTGCAGGTGCTGACATCATCAGCATCCATGTGGAAGCTACTCCCCATATTCACGGAGCTCTTCAAAAAATTCGTCAAGCAGGTGTGAAGGCTAGTGTCGTGATCAATCCAGGAACTCCTGTAGTCAGTATCAAACATGTCTTGAACTTGGTAGATCAAGTCTTGGTCATGACCGTTAATCCAGGATTCGGTGGCCAAGCCTTCTTGCCTGAAACCATGGACAAGGTGCGCGAATTAGCCGCGCTTCGTGAAGAAAAAGGCTTAGGCTTTGATATCGAAGTCGATGGAGGAATTGATGGCCAAACTATTTCCCAAGCAAAAGAAGCCGGGGCCAATGTCTTTGTAGCAGGCTCTTATGTCTTTAATGGAGATGTTAATGAGCGTGTTCAAACGCTCCGAGATGCTGTAAATGGGTAAGATCGCAATACTGGCAGGAGGGGACAGCACGCTTTTGCCAAGAAATCATGACGCTTATGTAGGCGTTGATGGTGGCTGTTTGAAGTTACTGGAACAAGGCCTGCCATTAGATATAGCTGTGGGGGATTTCGATTCCGTCTCTGAGACTGATTTGAATAAGATCCGTATCCAAGCCAAGCAGGTTATTCAATCCATCCCTGAAAAGAACGATACGGATTTGGAATTGGCCTTGAAAGCAGTCTTTGAAGCCTATCCAGAGGCTATTATCACCGTTTATGGTGCCTTTGGCGGTCGCTTGGATCACTTCTTGTCTAATATCTTTTTACCGACCGATCCAGACCTAGCTCCCTACATGGATCAGATCCAATTAGTCGATGGTCAAAACCGCTTAATCTACAGACCAGCTGGCTGCCATGAGATTCAGCCAGATCCAGCCATGTCCTATGTTGGTTTTATGCCTGTCGGACAAGGCCACTTAGAGATCACAGGGGCCAAGTATCCGCTCCATCAGGATAATTATTTTTTGAAGGCCATGTATGGCTCCAATGAATTTTTGGATCAACCGATTCAAGTGAGTCTTGACCGTGGCTATCTTGTCATTGTTTATAGTAAAGACAGAGGTTAATATGAATATCATTCTGCTTCTGATTGGCCTGCTCAATCTGGGCCTCCTCATCTATCTCTTGCAACGGTCAGATGATACTAGACCGGCTTTACGAGAGATGCTGGAAGACCATGAGGATCATTTGACAGACCAGTTGGACTATCGTTTTGAAAAAGAAAGACAAGCAAGCCAGATTGCCAATCAGCAGTTAGAGATCGCCCTGACAGATCGCTTAACCGAGATGCGAGTGGAGATCCACCAGCAGACGACGGCTCTGCGCGCTGAGATGAACGAGCACTTTACTAAAAATCGGGACAAAACAGATGAGCGTATGCGCCAGATTCAAGAGTCCAATGAAGTGCGGCTAGAACAGATGCGCCAAACGGTAGAAGAAAAATTGGAGAAAACCTTGCAGCACCGCTTGCAGACCTCCTTTGAGACGGTTTCAAAACAATTGGAGTCGGTCAACAAAGGGTTGGGAGAAATGCAGACGGTGGCGAGGGATGTCGGAACCCTTAATAAAGTTCTCTCCAATACCAAGACGCGTGGGATTATGGGCGAATTGCAGCTGGGCCAAATCATTGAAGATATCTTGACTCCAGCCCAGTATGAGCGGGAGTTTGTCACCGTTCCCCAATCCAGTGAGCGCGTGGAATATGCCATTAAGCTTCCGGGGCAAGGAGAGGAACCAGTCTATCTACCGATTGACTCTAAATTCCCACTGGAAGACTACTATCGTCTGGAAGAAGCTTATGAATCAGGAGAGAAAGAGGAGATCGAGCGTTACCGCAAGGCCCTTCTTGCTAGTATCAAGCGTTTTGCTAAAGATATTCAACAAAAATACCTCTTTCCACCAGCGACGACTAATTTCGGAATTCTCTTTTTGCCAACTGAAGGCCTCTATTCCGAAGTGGTTCGCAATCCAGCATTCTTCGATCGCTTGCGTCGGGACGAACAAATTTTAGTGGCTGGTCCAAGCACGCTATCAGCCCTCTTGAACTCCTTGTCTGTTGGCTTTAAAACGCTTAACATCCAAAAGAGTGCAGACGATATTAGTAAAGTGTTGGGATCGGTCAAATCAGAATTCCACAAGTTTGGAGGGATTCTGGCCAAGACCCAGCGCCATTTAAAAAATGCTTCCAATAATATTGATGATTTGCTAACCAGACGGACTAGTGCCATCGAGCGGACACTCCGCCAAATCGAAAGCGATGAGGACCTGCTGGGACTAGATGTATATATAGAAGATGGAGAAGATGATGGTCAAAATTAGCCAAATGAAAAAAGATGAATTGTTCGAAGGATTCTATTTAATCAAGTCAGCAGAAGTGCGTCAAACGCGGGCCGGGAAAAACTACCTCGCCTTTGTCTTCCAGGATGAGACCGGTACGATCGAAGGCAAATTATGGGATGCCCAACCCCACAATGTAGAGAGCTTTACAGCTGGGCGCGTGGTCCATATGTCTGGACGTCGAGAAGTTTACAATAATACTCCGCAAGTCAACCAATTAAACATGCGCTTGCCCCAAGCAGGAGAGCCCAACAATCCAGCAGACTTTAAGGAAAAACCACCAGTAGATCCCAAAGAATTGCATGAATACTTGTCAAACATGATTTTCAAAATTGAAAATCCAGTCTGGCAACGGATTGTTCGGGCCCTCTATGGGAAATATGAGAAAGAGTTTTATAGCTATCCAGCTGCTAAGACCAACCACCATGCCTTTGAAGCCGGTCTCGCTTATCATACGGCGACCATGGTCCGTTTGGCAGATAGTATCGGTGATATCTATCCTCAGTTGAATAAAAGTTTGCTCTTTGCAGGGATTATGTTACACGATTTGGCCAAAGTGATCGAGTTGACGGGACCTGAAAATACAGAATACACTGTTCGAGGCAACCTCATCGGCCACATTGCACTGATCGATGAAGAAATCACCAAGGTCTTGCAAGACTTGAAGATTGATGATCAAAAAGAAGAAGTGATCGTCCTTCGCCATGTGATCTTGAGTCACCATGGCTTGCTGGAATACGGTAGTCCTGTTCGTCCAAAAATCATGGAAGCAGAGATTATTCATATGATCGATAATTTGGATGCGGAAATGATGATGATGACAACAGCACTTGGCTTAATTGGTCCTGGCGAGATGACCAATAAAATCTTCGCTATGGAAAATCGTTCCTTCTATAAACCGAATCTCGACTAGTAAAAACAGAGATAAATACGGAATTCATTCTGCCAAAAATAAAATAATCAGGAAAAAACGGCCTTCTGTAAATCAGAATGTTCGTTTTTTTCGCTTCTTATGGTATAATGATAGAAAAAACTACATGGTGAGAAAATGAAATTAAGAAGAAGTGAACGGATGGTCGTGATTTCTAATTACTTGATCAACCATCCCTATGAATTGACTAGCCTCAATACGTTTGCGGAAAAGTATGAGTCTGCCAAGTCTTCCATCTCAGAAGATATCGTGATCATTAAGCGTGCGTTTGAAGAGATGGAAATCGGAAATATTGAGACCATTACAGGAGCTGGTGGAGGCGTGATCTTTACACCGTCTATCTCAGATCAAGAATCCAAAGAAATCGTCGAGGATCTTTGCAAGCAGCTGTCTGAAAGTGATCGTATCCTTCCTGGTGGCTACATTTACCTGTCTGATCTTTTGAGCAATCCGAAGATTTTGAATCGGATCGGCCGCATCATTGCCAAAGCCTTTCGAGATAAGAAGATTGATGCTGTCATGACCGTAGCGACCAAGGGAGTTCCTTTAGCGAATGCAGTGGCCAATGTCTTGAATGTTCCATTTGTCATTGTCCGTCGTGATTTGAAAATCACAGAAGGGTCAACCGTTAGTGTCAACTATGTTTCAGGCTCAAGTGGGGATCGTATTGAGAAAATGTTCCTTTCAAAACGGAGCCTAAAAGCAGGAAGCCGGGTCTTGATTGTCGATGACTTCCTTAAAGGTGGCGGAACGATTAATGGGATGGTCAGTCTCTTGGCTGAATTCGATTCTGAATTAGCAGGAGTAGCTGTCTTTGCGGATAATGCTGCAACTGACCGGGAATTCTTTGAACACAAATCCTTATTGCGCGTGACCAACATCGATGTAAAAGAAAATAAATTGAGCGTCGAAGTTGGAAATATCTTTGATTAAGAGCAGCAAAGGAGGATCAAAAAGTGAAAAGAATTTTAGATCGATTTGATAATAGTCCTTTGTGGATTCGCTTGGTGACAGTTCTGTCTCTATCCTTTATTTTGGTAGCTGGTTTGTATACCGTTAAAAAGAATACGGCTGCCCAGGTAACGACAGAAATTCAACCTGCTAAAAAAACAGGTTCCCTTCCAGTGAAAAAGGAAACAAAGGAAGAAAAAGAAAAGAAGGAAGAAAAGAAAAATACAGAAGCTGCTGAAAAAGCAGTCGTTCAAATGGAAACAACGCCAAGTCAAGATTCTGTGAACGCTGCCCAAGCTGCTGTGAAGAAAGTCAAAGATGCGACTCAAAAGCAATCGCTTGAGGCCCGTATCCAATACATCGCTAACTATTATGGACTGACCTATGAGAGCGACACAGCGGCAACACAGCAGACTCAAACAGACGCTAATGCCAACGCAAATGCTAATGCCAATGCCGGAGTAGCTGGAGCCAATGCGACAGTTCAACCACAACAGCAACAACAGTATGCTCCGGCTGCAAATGCAGGGGCAGAAGAACCTGCTGAAGCTGGTCAATAATGAACTTTTTCGACTTCTTTAAAAAATAAAAAAACATCTTGCAATCAAAGTGCCGTCATGTTATAATAATAGACGGTACTTTTTACTTTTGGTCTCTCAAGAGTGTACAGGGACGTGCTGACAAATGTTGCAAAAGTACACACAGATGGTAGCTGTCACCAAGTGTACCATCACCAAAAATAAAAAATTTCACAGGAGAATGTAGATGCCTACAATTAACCAATTGGTTCGCAAACCGCGTAAATCAAAAGTAGAAAAATCTAAATCACCAGCTTTGAACGTTGGTTACAACAGTCATAAAAAAGTTCAAACAAACGTTTCTTCACCACAAAAACGTGGTGTTGCAACTCGTGTTGGAACAATGACACCTAAAAAACCTAACTCAGCCCTTCGTAAATTCGCTCGTGTACGTTTGAGCAACTTGATCGAAGTAACTGCTTATATCCCAGGTATCGGACACAACTTGCAAGAACACAGCGTGGTTCTTCTTCGTGGTGGACGTGTAAAAGACCTTCCAGGGGTACGTTACCATATCGTCCGTGGAGCACTTGATACTGCAGGTGTAAACGATCGTAAACAAGGCCGTTCTAAATACGGTACTAAAAAACCAAAAGCATAAGGAAAGGGGATAAAGAAAAATGAGTCGTAAAAACCGTGCGCCTAAACGCGATGTATTGCCAGATCCGCTTTACAATTCACAATTAGTTACTCGTCTTATCAACCGCGTTATGCTTGATGGTAAACGTGGTACAGCTGCTTCAATCGTTTATGGAGCTTTCGAACAAATTAAAGAAGCTACTGGAAACGATGCTCTTGAAGTATTCGAAACAGCTATGGAAAACATCATGCCTGTACTTGAAGTACGTGCTCGCCGTGTCGGTGGTTCTAACTACCAAGTCCCAGTTGAAGTTCGTCCAGAACGTCGTACAACACTTGGACTTCGTTGGTTGGTAACAATCGCTCGTCAACGTGGTGAACACACAATGGTTGATCGTCTTGCAAAAGAAATCTTGGATGCAGCGAACAACACTGGTGCAGCTGTTAAGAAACGTGAAGATACTCACCGTATGGCTGAAGCTAACCGTGCATTCGCACACTTCCGCTGGTAAGATTAAGATACTAAGGGCATTAAAAAAGCGACTGAAAATTAGGAAGCTTGACGAAGAATCGAAGATTCTAGGAAAGCTTATCTATTTTCCGAGCTTTTAGCCCGAGTTCAATTATGATGCTAGGAACGGCAAGGATGCAAAGTGAAAATAGGAAACTGACGCAGTATTCGATGAATACAAGGAAGTTTATCTTTTTCACACAGCATCCCGTTCCGGCTCAACTCGGCTAATTAACTTTAGCCCAGGTTCAATTGAGCTCAACTCGGCTAACTAACTTTAGCCCGGGTTCAATTCAACTCTTCTTACAAGTTGGAACCAAAACTTAGCATGAAAACACTGAGAACGGGTAGGTCCTGCCTATCCGTTTTTATTAAATCATGTTATAATAGAATATAGAAATAAAAAATATAGGAGAAACAAACCTCATGGCACGCGAATTTTCACTTGAAAAAACTCGTAATATCGGTATCATGGCTCACGTCGATGCTGGTAAAACAACTACAACTGAGCGTATCCTTTACTACACTGGTAAGATTCACAAAATCGGTGAAACTCACGAAGGTGCGTCACAAATGGACTGGATGGAGCAAGAACAAGAACGTGGTATCACGATCACATCTGCCGCTACAACAGCTCAATGGAAAGACACTCGTGTAAACATCATCGACACACCAGGACACGTGGACTTCACTATCGAAGTTCAACGTTCACTCCGCGTTTTGGACGGTGCTGTAACCGTTCTTGACTCACAATCAGGTGTTGAGCCTCAAACTGAAACAGTTTGGCGTCAAGCAACTGAATACGGAGTTCCACGTATCGTATTCGCAAACAAGATGGATAAAATCGGTGCTGACTTCCTTTACTCAGTAAGCACACTTCATGACCGTCTTCAAGCAAACGCTCACCCAATTCAATTGCCAATCGGTGCTGAAGATGACTTCCGCGGAATCATTGACTTGATCAAGATGAAAGCTGAAATCTATACGAACGACCTTGGTACAGATATCCTTGAAGAAGATATTCCAGCTGAATACCTTGAACAAGCTCAAGAATACCGTGAAAAATTGGTTGAAGCAGTTGCTGAAACTGATGAAGACTTGATGATGAAATACCTTGAAGGGGAAGAAATCACTAACGAGGAATTGAAAGCTGGTATCCGTAAAGCTACAATCAACGTTGAGTTCTACCCAGTACTTTGTGGTTCTGCCTTCAAGAACAAAGGGGTTCAATTGATGTTGGATGCAGTCCTTGACTACCTTCCAAGCCCACTTGATATCCCTGCAATCAAGGGTGTAAACCCAGATACAGACGAAGAAGAAGAACGTCCAGCATCTGATGAAGAGCCATTTGCAGCTCTTGCCTTCAAGATCATGACTGACCCATTCGTAGGTCGTTTGACATTCTTCCGTGTTTACTCAGGTGTCTTGAACTCAGGTTCATACGTCTTGAACACTTCTAAAGGTAAACGTGAACGTATCGGACGTATCCTTCAAATGCACGCCAACACTCGTAAAGAAATCGAAACAGTTTACTCTGGAGATATCGCTGCTGCCGTTGGTTTGAAAGATACTACAACTGGTGACTCATTGACAGATGAAAAAGCAAAAATCATCCTTGAATCAATCGAAGTTCCAGAACCAGTTATCCAATTGATGGTTGAGCCTAAATCTAAAGCAGACCAAGACAAGATGGGTATCGCCCTTCAAAAATTGGCTGAAGAAGATCCAACATTCCGCGTTGAAACAAACCCTGAAACTGGTGAAACAGTTATCTCTGGTATGGGTGAGTTGCACTTGGATGTCCTTGTTGACCGTATGAAACGTGAATTCAAGGTTGAAGCTAACGTTGGTGCTCCTCAAGTATCTTACCGTGAAACATTCCGCGCTTCTACACAAGCACGTGGATTCTTCAAACGTCAATCTGGTGGTAAAGGTCAGTTTGGTGATGTTTGGATCGAATTTACTCCAAACGAAGAAGGTAAAGGATTCGAGTTCGAAAATGCGATCGTCGGTGGTGTGGTTCCACGTGAATTCATCCCTGCAGTAGAAAAAGGACTTCAAGAATCTATGGCGAACGGTGTTCTTGCTGGTTACCCAATGGTTGACGTGAAAGCTAAGCTTTACGATGGTTCATACCACGATGTCGACTCATCTGAAACTGCCTTCAAGATCGCTGCATCTCTTGCACTTAAAGAAGCTGCTAAGACTGCACAACCAGCTATCCTTGAACCAATGATGCTTGTAACCATCACAGTTCCTGAAGAAAACCTTGGGGATGTTATGGGTCACGTAACTGCTCGTCGTGGACGTGTAGATGGTATGGAAGCACACGGTGCAAGCCAAATCGTTCGTGCATATGTACCACTTGCTGAAATGTTCGGTTACGCTACTGTCCTTCGTTCTGCAACTCAAGGACGTGGTACCTTCATGATGGTATTTGACCACTACGAAGATGTACCAAAATCAGTACAAGAAGAAATCATTAAAAAAGCTAAAGGTGAAGCTTAATTTACCAATGCTTAAAAACTCTTCCCATTTCGGGAAGAGTTTTTGTTTGTTCCAAAAGTGAATACAAGTAAAAAAGTGCTCCTCCTAGCAATCAAGACTTTGTGAAAAACTTTAATAAAAGAGGCACTGATCTATGATAAATCTTGCTTTTCGTTGGGAAATAGTTGCTTTTTAATGCAATAAAGTATATAATAGAGACTGTTAAAAGATGTTTGGCGCTGTGTCAAGTTACTCTTTTCACAAAAAAATTTTTTGATTTTCATAAGGAGGAAATCACGAATGGTAGTTAAAGTTGGTATTAACGGTTTCGGTCGTATCGGACGTCTTGCTTTCCGTCGTATCCAAAACGTAGAAGGTGTTGAAGTTACACGCATCAACGACCTTACAGATCCAGTTATGCTTGCACACTTGTTGAAATACGATACAACTCAAGGTCGTTTCGACGGTACTGTGGAAGTTAAAGAAGGTGGATTCGAAGTTAACGGTAAATTCGTTAAAGTTTCTGCTGAACGCGATCCAGAACAAATCGACTGGGCTAACGACGGTGTAGAAATCGTTCTTGAAGCAACTGGTTTCTTTGCTACTAAAGCTGCAGCTGAAAAACACTTGCATGCTGGTGGTGCTAAGAAAGTTGTTATCACTGCTCCTGGTGGATCAGATGTTAAAACAGTCGTATTTAACACTAACCACGATATTCTTGATGGTACTGAAACAGTTATCTCAGGTGCTTCATGTACTACAAACTGCTTGGCTCCAATGGCTAAAGCTCTTCAAGATAACTTCGGTGTTGTTGAAGGATTGATGACTACTATCCACGCTTACACTGGTGACCAAATGATCCTTGACGGTCCACACCGTAAAGGTGACCTTCGTCGTGCACGCGCTGGTGCTGCTAACATCGTTCCTAACTCAACTGGTGCTGCTAAAGCAATCGGTTTGGTTATCCCTGAATTGAACGGTAAATTGGACGGAGCTGCACAACGTGTTCCTGTTCCAACTGGATCAGTTACTGAATTGGTAGTTGTTCTTGAAAAGAACGTTACTGTTGATGAAGTGAACGCAGCTATGAAAGCAGCTTCAAACGAATCATACGGTTACACTGAAGATCCAATCGTTTCTTCAGACGTTGTAGGTATGTCTTACGGATCATTGTTTGACGCAACTCAAACTAAAGTTATTGACGTTGACGGTAAACAATTGGTTAAAGTTGTTTCATGGTATGACAACGAAATGTCTTACACTGCACAACTTGTTCGTACTCTTGAATACTTCGCAAAAATTGCTAAATAATTCATGCGTATGATGAGAGGAGGGAAACCTCCTCTTTTTTTGTACTTTTTTTAGGGCTTTCTCATCATATTATAGGAATTGATAAAATAGATTGACAGTGCTAAATAGATTAGGGTATCCTATTCTTGATTGGAGATTTCTAATACAACGAAATGAAAGCGATTACAGGTCGTGGAGAAAGGAGACAATGGAAATCGCTCAAGAAAAAGAAAAAAACCATACAAGGAGGTCAAGATGAAAGGTCATCTATTTGAAAAGAAAGAACGATTTAGTATACGAAAATTCAGTGTGGGAGTTTGCTCCGCATTGATTGGGTTAGCATTTTTAGGAACAGGCGCTGTCTCTGCAGATGAGACGGTTTCTACTAGTGAACAACCCTTGGAAAGCTCTTCAGCAACGACCGATGATGTCAATCATTTGGTGAGAGAAGCTGGCGTCTATACTGCAGATGCAGCGCTTCCTACAGCTGATCCTGTAAAACCAGCTACAGCAGAAGTGGTCACTCCAGAGTCTAGTCCTACAAGTACAGAAGCTAGCTCGACGACTGCAGATCATCCAGCTGTTTCAGAGACTGAAAAACCGAAAGCTGCTGCAGAAAAAGTGGCTGATTTACCAACCAATGAAGAAAAACAATTAAGACCCAAAGAAGTTAAGTTCGATACTTGGGACGATCTCTTGAAGTGGGAACCAGGAAAACGAGTGGATGACGATATGAACAGAGCAAGCGTCCCACTTGCGAGTCGTTTTCAAGGGAAACAAATTAATGAACAAGCCAACCCTGAAGCGAAGATCCAAGCACTGTCAAACATGAACTCCAAAGCCAAGGATCATGCGTCTGTCGGTGGGGAAGAATCTAAGGCCTATGCTTTTGATTACTGGCAATATTTGGATTCCATGGTCTTTTGGGAAGGGCTGGTTCCATCAGCAGATGTGATCGATGCTGCCCACCGAAATGGGGTTCCTATTTATGGAACAATCTTTTATAACTGGTCTAGCAGCATCAAGGATCAAGAACATTTTGCAGAAACTTTGAAAGAAGATAGTGAGGGGTCTAAGACCTTCCCGATCGCGCGTAAATTAGTCGAACTTGCCAAGTACTATGGCTTTGATGGTTACTTTATCAACCAAGAAACAACCGGAAATCTTGTAGAACCATTGGGTCCAAAATTGAGAGATTTTCTTCTTTATACCAAGGAATATGCGAAGAGTCTGAACTATCCGATTAAGTATTCTTGGTATGATGCTATGACCTATGAATATGGGCGTTACCATGAGAATGCGCTGGGAGAATACAACTACAATTTCATGCAGCCAGAAAATGGGGAAAATCCAGTTGATACCTTCTTTGCCAACTTTAACTGGGGCAAATCAGAAGTGGATTATTCCATCAGCACAGCTAAATGGATTCATCGGAATCCTTATGATGTTCTAGCTGGACTCGAGCTCCAAAAAGGAGGCTCTTATAAAACTAATGTAGACTGGAATGCCATTTTAGATGAACATGGCAAGCTGCGTCTATCTCTTGGTCTTTATGCACCTGACACCATTACAGGGCTAGGAAAGACGGGAGAAGGTTACCATACCCATGAAGATCTATTCTGGACAGGTTTCCAAGGAGATCCGACTAAAGGAAAACCAGCAGACCAATCTTGGTACGGTATGTCCAATCTAGTAGTGGACAAAACTCCTATTACAAGTGAAGATTTCAATACTTCCTTCAATACTGGTCACGGAAAACACTGGTTTGTGGATGGCAAGATTTCTAAAGAAGGGGAGTGGAACTACCGTTCTGTTTCTGGCTACCTTCCAACATGGCGTTGGTGGGTAGAGCATAGTGAAGATAGTACACCATTGAAAGGTCGCTATGATTTTGATCAAGCCTACAATGGAGGAAATTCTCTAGCCTTTGAAGGAGATTTAAAAGCCAATAGCAGTCAAAATGTCATGCTCTATTCGACCAAGATTCCTGTGACAGAAACGACAAAATTGAGCGTCAGTCATAAAGGTGGGATCGGAGCAGCTGCCTGGGTAGCTGTTGCCACCAAAGAAGACTACTCTGAATACGAATGGAAAGAATTGACACCGAGTGCGGATTGGTCTACTCAAACCTTTGATTTGGGAAGTTTGGCTGGCAAGACCATTTATGCTGTGAAGATGTTCTTTGACCATGATACGGATGTTAAAGACTACAAATTTAATCTCGGCCAATTGTCGATTACGTCAAACCAAGAGAAACCAGCGACTCCAGCAGAAGTATCCGTTCGAGCAAAACGCCTACAAAATGCGCAAGAAGCAGAAGCAGTCCTCAATTTTAAAGGGGTAGCAGATGCGGATTATTATGAAGTCTATGAAAAAGATGGCGATAACTGGCGTCTCTTAACAGGGTCTTCTGCGACAACCGTCTATCTACCAAAAGTTAGCCGTTCAGCAAGTGCTGAAGGAACCACTCAGGAACTCAAGGTTGTGGCAGTTGGGAAGAACGGTCAACGTTCAGATGCGGGAACTGTAGCCTTTGATTGGGGCATGACCGTGTCAGATACCAGTCTACCAAAAGCTTTAGCGCCAAACGTAGTCATTGGAGCCAAAGTGATCGGTTCGAGCTTCCCAGATGCGGATGGTAGTGAAGGCATTGAAGGCATGTTAAATGGGACCATTACCAGTCTTTCAGATAAATGGTCTTCTGCTCAATTGAGTGGAACCGTCGATATCCGCTTGACACAACCTCGGACCATTGTTCGTTGGGTCATGGACCATGCCGGTGCTGGTGGGGAATCTGTCGATGATGGCAAGATGAACACCCGTGACTTCGACCTTTACTACAAGGACGAAGCCGGTGAGTGGAAATTAGCCAAGGAAGTTCGTGGCAATAAAGCCCATGTATCTGACATTACACTTGATCATCCGATCAAGGCTCAAGACTGGCGTCTCCATGTCATTACGGCAGATAACGGAACTCCATGGCAAGCCATCCGGATTTACAACTGGAAGATGTATGAAAGTCTGGATACGGAAACGGTCAACATCCCGATGAAACATGCTGCAGCGCAAAATCTGGGTAATCATTTTGTCCAAGTCGGCTTCAAAGATGTTCCAGCTAATACTACTCTGACTCTTTATGCCGATAAAGAAGCTACTAATCCAATTGCGACCATGACAGCCGATCAAGCTGGAAATCTGATCTTTAAACCACTGGCTTTTGAATCAACCCCATCTCTTCTCTACTATCGTGCGCAAGAACCTGGCAAAGATATCAGTAATGTTCTAGCAATTGAAGTTCCAAAAAATGATAAAGAAATTGCGGGACTTCAATTTGAAGATGGCTTGACCAAGAAGGTCTACCGGGAAGGCGATGCCCTTTCCTTGAAAGGGGCGACTCTCCGCGTTCATTATAAAGATGGCCAAGCAGATCAACTGGTCAACCTCACCAACTCAGGTGTAGAGATTCATGGATTTGACAGTAGCAAGCTGGGAGAACAACACCTAGAAGTCTCTTACCTTGGTCAGAAATTGGATAAGACCCTCACTGTTTTTGTGGTCAGTGCAGAAGAAGCAGGTGAAAAAGCAGTTGCTGGTCTAGAATTGACCGACAAACCAAAAGTGGAATATATTGTCGGAGAATCATTGGAAAAAGAAGGTGGACGCTTTACAGTCGTCTTTGAAGATGAAACGACCGAAACGCATGCCTTGACAGATGAAGGTGTGGAAGTGACTGGCTTTGATACGACCAAGGAAGGTCGTCAAACCATCACTGTCCATTACAAAGGAGCTAGCACAAGCTTTGATGTCCTCGTCAATCCAAAACCAGCTCTCAACGATGAATACCTCAAGCAAAAATTGGCTGAAGCTGAAGCTGCAAAAGCCAAAGTAGACTTTACTTTTGCGACTCCTGAAGTCAAAGAAGCCTTGCTGGCTGGAATGGCTGCTTCTGAAAAAGTCTTGAAAGAGCATGATACCAGCACACAAGATCAAGTCAATGAGCAGTTGAACCAATTGACCGCTCTCTTGAAAGCCTTGGATGGTCAAGCCAATCTAACAAAAGAAAAAGAAGCTCTCTCTGCTCTGACAACAGAAGCGACTGCTCTATTAGCAAGCAAGCCAAATCACCCTTCTGGTGAAGCTTTGCAGGCACTGGTTGAGAAAAATAAAGAGCTCCTAGCTTCTTCAGAGCTCACTCCTGAAGCGCTTGAAACAGCTAAGACAGGTCTAGAGACCTTGATTGCGCTCCTGAAAGAAGATAAGCCAGCGGTCTTTGTAGACCCTGCAACTGGAGTCGAAGTTCAATTCTCCAACTTAGAGCCAACCGTTGTCAAAGGACTGAAAGTCGCAAAAGTTGAAGCCAATCAGGCAGAAAAAGAAGAGCTGAAGGGTCGAGAAGGAATCGTCTTTGATATTGAAGGCGTGGATGCCAGCGGTCAAGATATTGATACCCACCATCCATCCTTTGTGAAAATCCCTGTGGATAAGGATAAAGAAGTGGAGCAAGTTCTCTTCTTCCCAGAAGGTCAAGCTCCTCAATCCTTGGCCTTTGAGAGAGTAGGAGATGTAGTCATCTTTACAGCTCCTCACTTTACTCACTATGCGATTGTCTATAAACCAGCACAAACGGAAGGACCAGATCAACCGATCCAACCAGAGGAACCGGCTAAACCTGATCAGCCTGTTCAACCAGCTCAACCAAATCAACCAGTCCAACCAGCTGCCCCAGTAACTCCGGATCCAGCTAATCCATTGAAGCCTACAGAGTCTTCTCAAGTGGATCAGTTGGCCCCAACGACTTCTACTCAAGCGGGTCATCAGGAGGAAGAACACAAGGATATGGTCGATCAAGAGATCCATCAGTTGTTAAGTGCCCACCAAGGAGCGAACTCACAGCCAACGGTTCAGCAAGAAACAAAAGATGCAAGCAAAGAAAGTCAATCGGAACACTTGCCAAATACGGCAAGCCTAGAAGCTTCCTTTGCAGCTGAAGCTGTTCTCTTAGCGGCCTTAGGCGGCTTCCTCTTGGCTGGTAAGAAGAAAGAAGAGTAAGTCTTTTACAGGATTCTTTCGTTCACTTAAAAAGTCACTCTCAAAAAACCTCTCTGGTGAAAACCAGAGAGGTTTGATCTTGTATTTAGAAGTGTCGTTCGGATCCTGTGAATTAGAGGGGAAAAGCATTGGATTTTTCTACCTCTTTTACAGCTTTTGTGATATAATTATCATGTATTAAAAAAAGAAGGAGTCATATCTAATGGCAAAATTGACTGTTAAAGACGTTGACTTGAAAGGGAAAAAAGTTCTCGTTCGTGTTGACTTCAACGTTCCTGTAAAAGACGGCGTGATCACTAACGATAACCGTATCACTGCAGCTCTTCCAACTATCAAGTACATCCTTGAACAAGGTGGACGTGCAATCCTCTTCTCTCACCTTGGACGTGTAAAAGAAGAAGCAGATAAAGAAGGTAAATCACTTGCTCCTGTAGCTGCTGACTTGGCTGCTAAATTGGGTCAAGAAGTGAAATTTATCCCAGGTGTTACACGTGGTGCTGAATTGGAAGCAGCTGTTAACGCTCTTGAAGATGGACAAGTTCTCTTGGTTGAAAACACTCGTTTCGAAGATGTTGACGGCAAGAAAGAATCTAAAAACGATCCTGAACTTGGTAAATACTGGGCATCACTTGGAGATGGTATCTTCGTAAACGATGCATTCGGTACTGCTCACCGTGCACACGCATCTAACGTTGGTATCTCTGCAAACGTTGATAAAGCTGTTGCTGGATTCCTTCTTGAAAACGAAATTGCTTATATCAAAGAAGCAGTTGAAGCTCCAGAACGTCCATTCGTAGCTATCCTTGGTGGATCTAAAGTATCTGACAAGATCGGTGTTATCGAAAACTTGCTTGAAAAAGCTGATAAAGTCCTTATCGGTGGTGGGATGACTTACACATTCTACAAAGCACAAGGTATCGAAATCGGTAACTCACTTGTAGAAGAAGACAAATTGGATGTTGCGAAAGCTCTTCTTGAAAAATCAAACGGCAAATTGATCTTGCCAGTTGACTCAAAAGAAGCAAACGCATTTGCTGACTACACTGAAGTGAAAGACACTGAAGGTGAAACAGTAGATCCAGGATTCCTTGGTCTTGATATCGGTCCTAAATCAATCGCTAAATTCGACCAAGAATTGACTGGTGCGAAAACAGTTGTATGGAACGGACCTATGGGTGTATTTGAAAACCCTGACTTCCAAGCTGGTACAATCGGTGTGATGGACGCTATCGTGAAACAACCAGGCGTTAAATCAATCATCGGTGGTGGTGACTCAGCTGCTGCTGCGATCAACCTTGGCCGTGCAGACAAATTCTCATGGATCTCTACTGGTGGTGGTGCTTCTATGGAACTCCTTGAAGGTAAAGAACTTCCAGGATTGGCTGCTCTTACAGACAAATAATCTAAATAGAATGAAAGAGGCTGGGACACAAGTCCTAGCCTCTCAAT
>NZ_KV834636.1:4781-26046 GCF_001837905.1 Streptococcus sp. HMSC076C09 | reverse complement strand
GAATTACCGATTTCTGTCCCACTCTCTTTTTTTCTTTCTATTGATATCTGTTCTCTCCTTTCTGAAAATATGGTAGAATAATAGAAATAGAAAGATAGGTGACCATGGATTACTTTAAACGACACAAATTTGATTGGTCCAAATTCCGTTTGGGGATGAGAACCTTTAAAACAGGGATTGCCGTTTTTATTGTACTACTTATTTTTGGAATATTTGGCTGGCGAGGCCTTCAGATCGGGACGTTGACAGCTGTTTTTAGTTTGAGGGAAGACTTTGATAAGAGTGTCCACTTCGGGGCTTCGCGTGTCATGGGCAACAGTATCGGAGGTTTTTATGCCGTATTGTTCTTCCTTTTAAAAACGCTCTTTCATGGGGCGTATTGGGTGACTCTGATTTTTGTACCTATTGCGACCATGTTAACCATTATGACAAATGTCGCTATGAATAATAAAGCAGGAATTATCGGAGGAGTTTCGGCAATGCTGATCATTACCCTTTCGATTCCTAACGGAGAAACCTTCTTGTATGTTTTTGCCCGAATATTTGAGACCTTTATTGGCGTTTTCGTTGCGATTTTGGTCAATTCGGATGTGGATCGCATTCGCGATTTTCTCAAGAAACACAAAAAACCTATGTAAGATTATATAACATTTAATCTTGACATAGATTTTTTTTCGATATAATAGAATAGAAAGAGGAATGGTATGAAGGAAAAGGAATTACGACGCTCGCTGGCAGTCTTTCCGATTGGAAGTGTTATGAAGCTGACTGACTTGACAGCTCGCCAGATTCGTTATTATGAAGATCAGGGATTGATTTCTCCTGATCGGACAGAAGGCAATCGCCGCATGTATTCGTTGGACGATATGGACCGCCTGCTTGAGATCAAAGATTATATCTCAGATGGCTTCAATATTGCGGATATTAAGAAGAAATATGCGGAAAAAGAGCAAGAGCAAACCAAGGTTGTCAGTCAAGAAGAGATCCGTAAGGCTCTTCATCGTGACATTCTTCAGCAAAGTCGCTTCACATCTTCCCCATCGCCATATGGTCAATTTCGTTGATCATTTCATAAGCTTGTAATCTATTTTAAGGAGACAAAAATGTCAATTACTGCTGCAGATATTCGCCGTGAAGTAAAAGAAAAAAATGTTACTTTTATTCGCTTGATGTTCTCTGATATTTTGGGAACCATGAAGAACGTCGAAATTCCAGCTACCGATGAGCAACTGGACAAGGTTCTTTCAAACAAAGCCATGTTTGATGGTTCTTCTATCGAAGGATTTGTCCGTATCAACGAGTCAGACATGTATCTTTACCCAGATTTAGATACATGGACAGTTTTCCCTTGGGGAGATGAAAATGGTAGCGTAGCTGGCTTGATCTGTGATGTCTATACGACAGAAGGGGAACCATTTGCAGGAGACCCACGTGGCAACTTGAAACGTGCCCTTCGTCATATGGAAAAACTTGGATTCAAATCCTTTAACCTTGGACCAGAACCAGAATTCTTCCTCTTTAAGTTGGACGAAAATGGAGATCCAACTCTTGAAGTAAATGACAAAGGTGGCTATTTTGACTTGGCTCCAACAGACCTCGCAGATAACACTCGTCGTGAAATCGTAAATGTCTTGACCAAGATGGGTTTTGAAGTAGAAGCTAGCCACCACGAAGTAGCCGTTGGTCAGCATGAAATTGACTTTAAGTATGACGAAGTTCTCCGCGCTTGTGATAAGATTCAAATCTTCAAGCTTGTCGTGAAAACCATTGCCCGTAAACACGGTTTGTATGCAACCTTTATGGCCAAACCAAAATTTGGAATTGCCGGATCAGGTATGCACTGTAATATGTCTCTCTTTGACCAGGATGGCAACAATGCCTTCTTTGATCCAGAAGATCCACGTGGAATGCAATTGTCAGAAACTGCTTATCACTTCTTGGGTGGTTTGATCAAGCATGCCTACAATTTTACAGCTGTGACCAATCCAACCGTCAACTCTTATAAACGTTTGGTTCCTGGATATGAAGCACCTGTTTATATCGCTTGGGCAGGTCGCAACCGTTCTCCATTGGTACGTGTGCCAGCATCACGTGGTATGGGAACTCGTTTAGAATTACGTTCCGTAGACCCAATGGCCAATCCTTATGTAGCTTTGGCAGTCTTGCTTGAAGTCGGCCTTCACGGTATTGAAAATAAAATCGAAGCACCTGCTCCGATCGAAGAAAATATCTATGTGATGACACCGGAAGAACGTAGAGCAGCTGGAATCACAGATCTCCCTTCTACTCTTCACAATGCCTTGAAAGCCTTGACAGAAGACGAAGTGGTGAAAGCTGCCTTGGGTGAACACATCTACACCAGCTTCCTCGAAGCCAAACGAATCGAATGGGCAAGCTATGCGACCTTCGTATCCCAATGGGAAGTAGACAACTATTTAGATCTTTATTAAGAAACAAGAGTAAAGAGGCTAGGACAAAAATCCTAGCCTCTCAATTTTCTTTGGATTGTCGAGCAAGACGCAGTGGTTGAGTGGGCTCTACTACGCTGATTTCATCAGCTTTTACAGCCCTACTCAACTGTGCGGAGGTGGGACGACGAAATCGAATTCTAACGAATTACCGATTTCTGTCCCACTCTCTTTTTGATCCTCAAAAAGTCATCATAAAACCAGTTGAAACAGTGGTTTCAACTGGTTGTTTTTTAATTTTCGTCATCTGGTGTGAGAATCATTGGGATAATGATAGGTTCACGTTCCGTGCTCTCGTATAAGAATGGGCGAAGGGCATTGACAATCGCACCATTGACGGTTTGGATATTGGCATCTTTGTTCTTCAAGGCGATACGAATAGCATTGAAGAGAATGCGTTGGCTTTCACGGATCAGGTCTCCTGATTCACGCATGTAGATGAAACCACGGCTCAAGATATCTGGTCCTGCCAGAATCATCTTCGATTTGAAGTCAACAGTCGCAACAGCAAGCACGACACCGTCTTCGGAAAGGTCTCTCCGGTCACGAAGAACAGCAGCTCCGATTTCGCCGATGCGATTTCCATCGACATAGATGTCTTGGGCATTAAAGCTTCCTGCAATACGAGCAGAGTTGGCTGTAAGGGCGAGAACATCACCGTTACTCATGATGAAGATATTGTCTTTTTCTACTCCGCAATCACGCGCAAGTCCTGCGTGGATCTTCTGCATCCGGTATTCACCATGGACAGGCATGAAGTATTTTGGTTTGATCAAGCGGAGCATGAGTTTTTGTTCTTGTTGCCCCCCGTGTCCAGATGTATGGATGTTGTTGATCTTCCCGTGAATGACATCGACACCCGCTTCAGAAATCGTATTGATCAATTTGTTCACACTGGTTGTATTCCCAGGAATCGGACTAGATGAGAAGATAACGGTATCTCCTGGTTGGAGTTGCACTTGGCGGTGCGTTCCGTTGGCGATCCGAGAGAGGGCTGCCATCGGCTCTCCTTGGCTTCCTGTACACATGATCAGGATTTCATTAGCCGCATAGTCTTTGATCTCATTTGGCTCGATAATGGTTCCAGCAGGGACCTTGATGTAGCCAAGCTCGATTCCATTGACGATGGCTTTTTCCATGGAGCGTCCAAAGACGACGATCTTGCGACCTGTCTTGACAGCGGCCTCAGCGGCCTGTTGGAGACGGAAGATATTCGAGGCAAAGGAAGCAAAGATAATGCGCCCATGGATGCCTTCGATGATCTTCATGATTGATTGGCCAACCACTTTTTCAGAGTTGGTAAAGGTTGGAATTTCCGCGTTGGTTGAGTCTGAGAGCAGACAGAGAACGCCTTCTTCTCCAAGAGCTGCCATACGATGGAGGTCAGCCGGTTCCCCAACGGGCGTGAAGTCAAATTTGAAGTCTCCGGTACAGACAATCTTTCCTTGAGGGGTGTGAATCACAATCCCTAAAGGTTCTGGAATCGAGTGAGTGGTACGGAAGAAGGTTGCTTTAAGATTTTTAAATTGAAGCTCAGTGTTTTGGTTGATTTCGTAGAGTTTGGCATCGCGAAGAAGGCCGTGCTCTTCTAATTTTCCACGGATCAAGGCAAGCGCTAAAGGTCCAGCATAGATAGGGACATTGGCTTGCTTCAAAAGGAAAGGAATCCCACCGATGTGGTCTTCGTGTCCGTGGGTAATGAGGACCGCTTTGACACGATCAATATTGTCAACGATATAAGAGTAATCAGGGATCACATAGTCGATCCCAAGGAGGTCGTCTTCTGGAAATTTGATCCCGGCATCGACAATGATGATTTCATCTTGGTACTCGATCCCGTAGGTATTTTTCCCGATTTCTCCAAGTCCACCAATGGCAAATACACCAACTTCTTCAGGTTTTAAGGTATAGGCCATGGATTAGTACTCCGTTAGTTCAAAGGCACCTGACTCTTTCTCGTAAGCAAGGTGTTGCTCAGAAAGTGGTGTGATAAATTCAATGTTGAAATCTGTGTTTGCTTCAACCAATTGACGAGCTTGGATGCGTCCTTCGCGTTCATTTGGTGCATCAATATCGAGATAAAGTGCATGCGTCGTTTCACGACGAGGGTTCCGTTCTTTTGTTTTCTGATAAAAAACTTTGTAAATCATGAAGTAATTTTCCTTTCATTATTTCGGTCCATTTGTTAGCTGCGAAGGAGTGTAATCACTAGAGTTTTCTACTCGCAACTAGTGGACCTGATTCGATACAATTAATTATCATTATATCATAAATTCGCCTGTAAGTAAAAGATAGACTGGAAAAGTCAGAGGGGCAAAGACCTATAATAGAGAAGCTTTTGAGCAGTTTTGGATAGGAAAATCCTGCGTTCTAGAGGAGAGTTTCGCTGGGATTTGAAGGGAATTTGTAGTATAATATAATCCAGTTCAAGAGGAGTAGGAAATGAAATTATTAGCATTTGATACCTCGAGTAAGGCTCTTTCTGTAGCGATTTTAGAAGATGAGGCTCTACTTGCAGAAACAACATTAACTATTAAAAAAAATCATAGTATCACCTTGATGCCGGTCATCGATTTTTTGATGCAACAAATCGACTTGACACCCAAGGACTTGGACCGGATCGTGGTGGCAGAAGGTCCTGGGAGTTACACTGGACTGCGCATTGCGGTCGCAACCGCAAAGACCTTGGCTCATACCTTAGGAATTGAATTGGTCGGGGTTTCGAGCCTCTTAGCCCTAGTGCCAGATGATCTAGAAGGTTTGGTAGTGCCTGTCATGGATGCCCGTCGGAACAACGTTTATGCAGGTTTTTACCAAGATGATCAGCTGGTCGCACCAGAAGGGTATTTTCCATTTGAGGAAGTCCTAGAGCATGCAGCGACGAGTGAGCAGGTCACCTTTGTCGGAGAAGTCACGGCCTTTAAGGAGCAGATCGCCTCTAGCCTGCCAAGGGCTACTTACTATGAAACCTTGCCAGATGCAGTGAAAATCGGACGTCTCGGTCTCAAACAAGCGCCTGCTAGCCTCCATGATTTTGTCCCTCATTATCTCAAACGGGTCGAAGCAGAGGAAAATTGGCTCAAAGACCACACGGAAACAACGACCTCTTACATCAAGCGCCTATGATGAAAGGAACAATCAGGAAAGGGAGTAGCCAAGATGCGGCCTCCATTCTCGCTGTGCTGGAAGATGTCTATGAAGCAAGTCCCTGGAAGTTGGAGCAGATTGAAGCTGATTTAGAGCAGGAATCGACCTCCTATTTCCTAGCTGTGGATGAGGGGCAAGTCCTTGGATTTGTCGCCATTCAAGAGACTCTCTATGAAGCAGAGGTCTTACAGATTGCGGTCAAGCGCGTCTTTCAAGGCCAAGGCCTAGCTCAGCAGTTACTCGCGCAGTTGCCGGACCAAAAAGAGATTTTCTTAGAAGTGCGCGTGTCCAATCAACCGGCCCAAGGCCTATACAAAAAAATGCATTTTGAAGAAATTGCACGGAGGAAAAACTACTATCACGATCCCATAGAGGATGCTGTGATCATGAAGAGGAACCCAAATGAAAGATAGATATATTTTGGCTTTTGAGACATCTTGTGATGAGACCAGTGTGGCTGTCTTGAAAAATGACGACCAACTCTTGTCCAATGTCATTGCCAGTCAAATCGAAAGTCACAAGCGTTTTGGTGGGGTGGTGCCTGAGGTAGCCTCTCGTCACCATGTGGAAGTCATCACCGCTTGTATTGAAGAAGCCCTGGAAGAAGCCGGTATCACAGAAGCAGATGTCACAGCTGTGGCTGTCACCTACGGTCCAGGCCTAGTTGGAGCTCTTTTAGTCGGCCTAGCTGCAGCCAAGGCCTTTGCCTGGGCGCATGGACTTCCTTTGATTCCTGTCAATCATATGGCAGGGCATTTGATGGCCGCTCAAAGCGTCGAGCCCTTAGAGTTTCCGCTTTTGGCCTTGCTGGTGAGTGGAGGACATACAGAACTAGTCTACGTCAGTGAAGCGGGTGATTATAAGATCGTCGGAGAGACCCGTGATGATGCTGTCGGAGAGGCTTATGACAAGGTTGGGCGCGTGATGGGCTTGACCTATCCAGCAGGACGTGAGATTGATCAGCTGGCCCACCAAGGGGCTGATATCTATGATTTCCCTCGGGCCATGATCAAGGAAGACAATCTGGAATTCTCCTTTTCAGGACTCAAATCTGCCTTTATCAATCTGCACCATAATGCCGAGCAAAAAGGAGAAAGTCTCTCCAATGCAGACTTGTCTGCAAGTTTTCAGGCAGCCGTATTAGACATTCTCATGGCCAAGACCAAGAAGGCCTTGGAAAAATATCCGGTCAAAACCCTAGTCGTCGCTGGTGGGGTCGCAGCCAACCAAGGTCTCCGTGAACGCCTGGCTTCTGACATCACAGATGTCAAGGTCATCATTCCGCCTCTGCGCCTCTGCGGGGATAATGCAGGGATGATCGCCTATGCCAGTGTCAGTGAGTGGAACAAAGAAAACTTCGCAGGCTGGGATCTTAATGCCAAACCAAGTCTCGCCTTTGAAGGAATTGAATAAGAAAAAGGAGCCAATTGGATGTGCGATTCCAATGGCTTTTTTGCTGGGATCTCACCAACTAGTAGCGGATTTGCGAGTCGAAAGAAAATTCGGTATGATAGAAGGAATAAAAGAATGGTGAGGGAAGGGAGCGAGAAAATGGTAAAGGTACCGAATAGAGTCAAAAAACTAATCTTTGTAATGATTGGTGTTGGCTTTTTATTGATTTTGTCTTATAGGACTTATATCGCTATTTATATAAAACCATATACGTTTATTGATTTGAAAGAAAAAATTGTCGATTATGATTTTATTGAAAATGGGAAGGTTATCGTTACAAAATGGGATTATTCAAATAAACTCGATTATTATATGACAAAGAATAATGGGGATGTGTTACGATCTTATCCAATTGTCGGGAAAACAAAAATTGTTAAAGAATACCACAAACTAAAGGATATTAATGATATGAAACATAATATTCCGGATGGGAAAGAGTATTGGGGTATTACTATATACAATATAAAAAATAAGAAATTAACTCCTAAGGATTATGATCTTTTTAAAATGACTCGTGAATACAACAAATCATATGTACCAGATAGAATTGACAATGTTATCTATATTAGTAATGGCAAAGAATTGTTGGATATATACTTAAAAAGTCCTAAGGATCATTATAAGAAGGACATTATTAAATCTATTGATTTACAATCAGGAAAGGTAATTGATCAAGGTGATACAACGGAAAAAGAAGTTGTGAATGATTCAACCAACTATATTTCATTTTTACCTATTCATGAGCAGCTAACAATGGCTGATCGTAGAATCTCATTAGATAAAACCAAAAATTTTCCTGAATCCGATGCTACAATTTTTGATAAATACCCAAATACTAAAGATTTATTTTCCGAAAGTCATTCTATGATAGGGATTTTGGCAGATAGACCTAGTGTGGACACGAACATTCCTATACTTCAACTTTTAGTGAATCCAAAAACGAATTTATTTAAAAATGTTACAATACCAGCAGAATATTCTATAGATGGCCAAGAACATGAGATTCATTCCTATGATGAGTTTAAACAATTCTACAATAAAATAGAAAACATACAAGGAGAGTGAAAAAGAGGTTGTTATGCAAACAATGATTAATTTAGGGATATGGGAGAACAAGAATTACCATTTTGATTTGGAGGGAAAAGTCATACTAGAAGAGACATCTTCTCCTAACTACTGGTCTTATGTACTGCTCCCTATTACATTATTTATTATCAACAAAATTTCGGATGGATTAGCGGAGTATGGAATATTTGACAATCAGTTGGTACGACTTGGAACGATTCCAATTTTAGGTGTTATCTCCTACTTCTTAGCTGCGTGGATTATTCGATATTACCATGCAAGCCTGAAATTACAGACATCTAAGTTGGATGAGGATCAGTGCAAGAAGTTCATCAAGGCATTAAAGAGACGGAAGGTGTACTTTACATTTCTTGTCAATCTTTTTAGGTTCCTAACTGTAGCCGCTATTCTTTTGTTTGTTATCGGAAATGAAACCATTGCAGCACTCTTTTTGCTCATTAGTTTTTCAGTGATTTTTATGTTTAAATTTGATTACCAATTATCTAAATGGCCTGATATGATAGAGATCATATCTCAAGAAGTGGAAAATGGTAATTAAGGAAATCTCTGATGGGCATGAGGCCTTTGAAAAAGTAGGTGGATGTATTGAAAAAATTTTTAAGTTTGAAACTGGTTTGTCTAGCAATTATTGTAGTCGGTTTAGTATTCTATTTTAAACCTTCAGAGACTAAGAAAAATCCTATCGAAAAGAGACCTAGCTCAACAAAAGTCATTCATGAAGGGAATCTCAAGAATGTTCAATTATTTGGTGAGAAAAATCAATTTGTTTTGAGTAAGGATCTGACCTTGGTTGATGGGAAGTATCTGGTTGGTTTTGACTATGTAAAAACCGATGACAGAATAAATGGGAGTATGTCGGATTCCGATATTACGAGATTGACAATCATTTTAAAGAAACAACCGTAAATGCTTTAGATGAGATTCGTAAGACAGCACCAAAAGCCTTTATTTATGATTATCAAATAAATGTTAATAGTGGAGTAAGTGTTGTAGATCTAATCTATTTTGATTCTCGTAGTGCAATGGAACGTAGCATTGGAAATGGGAAAAATATTTATTACAAGTTAGATGAACAGAAATACTACAGCAAGTATGCCGTCCCAGAGGGCAGTGCAGTTAAGGAAAAAATTATAGACTATACAAATTTAATGGAATTAATCGATAAGAATACCGGTTTTGATCTTCAGGCAGGATTTAAATTTCAGAAACAGGCTAAGAATGTAAAGACAGATATCAATTTATTTGTAATTTATCCGGAATTCAAAGAGAAAATGTTGAGTGGTAAGTACTGGATTGAACCTAGATTACAGTTATTAAGTAGTAAGGAATGGTTTGATACTCTTCTTCATTGGTTTGCACCTAAAGGACAGGACACTTTACCTGGTGTAAAAATTGAAGCTCGGTACTCAATAGATGGTCAAGAACATGAAATTCGTTCTTATGATGAGTTTAAACAATACTACAATGGAAAAGGTGGTGAATTGAGTGAGTAAAGCCTTATCTGGAGGATTGGGAGAAGAAAGCTGGATTTGATCAGGTTAGTACCGTCTAGGATGCTATGTTGAAAGCATGTAGGAAGTAAATAGGATGTTAGAATATAAAGAAACAAGTATTTTCTGTCACCAACTGGTAGAGTACAATGGCAAAAAATTCCTGTTAGATGCTAGTACAATGAAGCCTAAGCTCTATTATTGGGGGTTGCCAACGGAAACTATTACTGTTGAGATGATGGAAGTAGATAAAAAAGTTGAAATTCCAGGCACACCCATCAATAAATTAAATGGGGGAACAGCAGCTATTCTAGTTCAGCCATTTGTGGGAGTGGTTTATAGTCTCTTCAAAAAGCTATTCGGTGAGTATGCTATTAGTCAGCAAATTTTTCTAAAGATAGTCTTATTCATGGTTGCCATGCTTATATCATTTGCGCTCTTTCGATTTTCTCTAGAAAAGGCTCGTAAAAAGGTTAAGACTCTATTTCCTACAGCGACTAAGAGATACAGGGTGACTTTCAAGCCGATACCAGAAAGAAAGCACATTTTTGATGCCCATCTATTGAATCTTGTCTTACTGGCCTGTTTAGCCATGTATTTATTCATCAATAATGGAACAGAAGGGATCTTTTTGGTGATAGGCGGTATTCTTACGGCTTTTCTATTGACCTTTGAATTTGGTAAAGTCCCAGTTCTTTTAGGAGCTAAAACAGGGAATTTACGGTTTGATAGTGTAGAAGAGATTGTCGTTGAAAAAAGTAATTCAAATTGAATGGACAAAAAAAGGAGTAGAAATGCTGAAAAAAAACAATTGTTTTGTTAGTGGCGCTTCTATTATTAACAGCATGCGCCCAGTCTCGACAGGAATCAAAAGATTCTTTGCCGAGCAAAACGGAACAGACCTCAAAAGAGTCTTCGTCTATTAAACATGAAGCGGATTTGCAATTTTTAGTGCCCCCTCAGTATGAAGGAAAAACATCTGATTTGATCGAACTGGGTAAGAAGTTGGTTAAGGAACATCCAGAACTTGGAAATCAAGGAAGCCTATCGATTAACTATACTGGCGCAACTTTCTCATCAAATCAACAAGAATATGCTGTTTTTCTATTGATTAACAAAGCTGGGTTTCAAATTGATAAGGATTTTGAATTTTCATTGAGTTGGAAATATGATGGGCAATTGATTTATCAGAATCAACGGATTGGCTATAAAATTAGTGACAGTGGAGCATTGCCTGATCAATCTGCCACGATTTTGACCTTGCCAATATCCAGTGAGCAAAAACAAATTGTCGAGAGCATGACACAAGAAGAAAAGATGTCATTAGAAATGTCGGATTTAAAAGTAACTAAGTAGGTAGAAAAATGCCAGTATATATTATACTTCTTTTTGTAATAGGGGGCGCGTCTATCTTTTTCCTAACTGCTTTTTTCATCTACTTCTGCATTTCTAAGCGTTTTGCAAGAAGGAAAAATCTATCAACAGAGCGGGTCGAAGGTATTGTTATTGGCTATGCGTATGCAAAACAGGTAATTCCACCAATTGTCGAATATATTGTTGATAGAATAGCATATAAGAGACAACTGGAATATCGTTGGACCGTGGTGAAATCGGCCCCTTGGATGAGTCGGAAGGCGGTAGCTGATACACCGGATCTTTTAAGTGAAAATTTAGTGATTTCTAGAAACTCAATGGTCTCCTATACAAACGTTTTAGAAGAAGCCTTTCCTAAAGGATCTACCATGACCGTCTGGTATAATCCTCAAAATCCAGAAGAATCTTATGTTGAACGTTTTTGTAATAAAGATAAACTGTATAAAAAGTTAGCTCTTCTCTTTCTCGTTCTCTACATCATTTATATGATCGTTTTTGTAACACTTACGATTTTATCTATAGTTTACAATTGGAAGGCTAATTAAGATTTTAAAATATAAGGGCAGTAGAAATGGTTTGAGTCTCTCATTGGTCCTTTTTCAACCTTTTTTCTTGTGTTATAATAGAGGTCAATGATTTAGAAAGGAGTGAGAGAGTGGAAAAAGATTTTTGGCAGGGGGTGAGGGACGCGCTACCGACGGCTTTGGGCTATATCAGTATTGGCCTGGCTTGTGGTGTGGTGGCGTCTCCCTATCTTTCTCCTTTGGAGATGGCCTTGATGAGTATCTTGGTCTATGCTGGGGCAGCCCAGTTTGCGATGATCTCTCTGATTGCGGCCCATTCTTCGATCTTGAATATGGCCTTGACGGTGTGTTTGATCAATCTCCGTAATATGTTGATGAGTCTGCATACGTCATCTGACTTTAAGGATGCTAGTCTCGCTCATACCATCGGGATTGGAAGCCTCCTGACCGATGAGAGTTATGGGGTCTACTTGAGCGAGAAGTTAAAGACGGATACCATTACAGTCCCTTGGATGCATGGGAACAATCTAGTAGGCTATGCGGCCTGGATCGGTGCGACGGTTATCGGAACAGCTCTAGGATCTCTCCTACCTGATCCAAAGGCTTTTGGGCTTGATTTTGCTTTGGTGGCTATGTTTATTGGGATTTTTGCAGCCCAGTTTCAAGGAATGCAACTGACAGAAAAGACCAAGACTATGCTCATGGTGCTGTTAGCAGTAGCAGTGAGTTTCTTTCTCTTACTCTTTTTTGTTTCGCAACCGCTAGCTGTGCTAGCTGCGACCTTGATCGGCTGTTTTGTGGGGGTGGTCTGTGATGCGCGTGAATAATTATATCTTCATGGCCATTCTGGCCTCAGCCCTCGTTACCTGGACTCCTCGGATCTTGCCCTTCCTCTTAGTCAAATACAAGGGACTGCCGGCTCCTGTGACCCGCTTTCTCAAATACCTGCCCATTTCCATTATCTTTGCCTTGGTTTTATCAAGCTTAGTAGAGGGGAAAATTGGAAGCCTCCCGCAGTTTCACTGGTTGGACCTCATGGTGACCATTCCTAGCTTCTTTGTCGCCTTTCGTTACAAAAACCTTATGGGAACCGTTTTGTTTGGAATTGTCTTGATCGCCCTATTGCGATTGGTGTTTTAAATGGAAAAATATGTTACAAAAAAATTACAATTGTTACAAAAAAACTTGATTTTTGTAACAATTGGAGTATAATGGGAGTCAGAAAGATAAAGAGGTGATCGTATGAAAAAATCAATCTTCCGTTGGAGTGCCGCTGTTCTGGTGGCTGCTTCACTTGGTCTAGCTCTCGGTGGTTGTGGTGCTAAGGATAAAAAAACAGCTTCCTCATCCGAAAAAGCATCTACCAGTAAGGTAGAGAAAAAAGCCAAAAGTAATAGCAAAAAGAGTGCGGCATCTTCCTCTCAGGCAAACGATACAGCTAGCTCTTCGACTCAAGCCAGTAGCGCGACAGCTTCAAAAGACTCTGGTAAGACCGAGAATGCGTCTACTACGACGCAAGCTACTGTCCCTGCAGAATTGGTGGGAACTTGGGTAGGATCTAGTCCACAAGCGGATGCGATTAAAATGACAGTGGATGCCAATGGAAATGTGACAACAGTGGTTAGCTTCAAAAATGATAGCGAACCAACTCGGACAGCTACCTATACTGCAAGAGCAGTCCAAGCAACAGGCAATATCTACTATTGGGAGTCAGAAGGATTGGATGGAGCTGATGCCTTGCTTCCTGGGATCACAGGGCTAGGTGTAGCCAACTTCCGACTGGAGCCAGGTTTTGTCTTAGAAGAAGGCCATTATACCCCGATTGTTTTCACAGCGCCTGTCAATACAGAATTTGACTACACCAAATACAATGATTTTCGTTTTTCATTAACCAAAGAACAATAAAAAGACGAACTCGATGGAAAATCGAGTTCGTTTTTTTAGTAATGAGGGCTCCCTGCTACCCAACCGGTGCAGAGGGCGGATGTAATATTAAAACCGCCTGTATGGGCATTGATATCGAGGACTTCTCCTGCAAAGTGGAGTCCAGGGACGAGCTTACTTTCTAGGGTTTTCGGATTGATTTCTTTGAGGCTGACACCGCCCTTGGTCACAAAGGACTTGGCTAGAGACATCTTCCCGGTGACGGGGATAGGCAACTCTTTGATCTTTTGAATGAGCTCTTCTGTCTGAGGAGGAGTGAGTTGCTTGGCTTTTTCAGGGAATCCTTGCGCCAAGAAATCAGCTAACCGTTCAGGAAGTAGGGCTTTGAGGCTATTTTTAATGGCCTTTTCTCGATGCTCTTCTAGAAAGTCTTTTAACTCTTGGGAAGAAGTGATCGGAAGGAGGTCCAGAGATAAGATTTCCCCGCCTTTAACAAAGCTGGACATCCGAAGGGCTGCAGGGCCAGAAAGTCCAAAATGGGTAAAGAGAAGGTCGTGTGTGATGATGTGTTTGCCGTAGCTGAGGGTCACATCTGTCAGAGAGATCCCTTGGAGGGCCTTGTGTGGAAAATCTGTCAAAAGAGGGCTTTCTGCCGCTTCTAGATCTGTAATGCTATGTTTGAAGTGGCGGGCAATTTCGTGTCCGTAGCCAGTAGAGCCGGTAGAAGGGTAAGATTTTCCTCCAGTCGTAACGATCAGCTTATCAGCTGTCCAAGTGTTTTCAGATGATTTGACGATGAAGACGTCTTCTGGCTTGGTGACGGAGACCACTTCGCAGTTGGTGGCCATGCTAGCACCTAGCTCAAGGATCTTATTTTCTAAGGCTTGAATAATGGTGCGGGATTGATCACTAACAGGAAAGACCCGACCATGATCTTCGACCTTCAGTTTGACGCCATTATCGGTAAAAAATTGGATGATATCATGATTATCAAATTGGGAAAACACACTGTAAAGGAAACGGCCATTTCCAGGGATACCGGCCATCAAATCGTCTAAGGTCCCGTTATTCGTGACGTTACAGCGACCTCCTCCGGTACCAGCAAGTTTCTTACCGAGCCTTTTATTTTTTTCGATCAGTAGCGTAGGTTGGCCATAAGAGGCGCTAGCAATAGTAGCCATCATACCTGCTGGGCCACCACCAATGACAATGGTGTGAAAATGAGTCATGTCGTTCTTCCTTCTCTTGTTTTTTCATGATTTGCTTTGTCCATTATATCATTTTATGGACGGCTTCGGAAATGAAGGAATCAAAAAACAAGCACCTTTCGATGCTTGCTTTTGAATGATTCTTTGATCAACTCATTACATGATTCCAAGGAAGTAACGGATGAAGAAGAAGGCAAGGACAGCACCAACAAATGGAGCAGTACCTGGTACAAGAAGACCATATTGCCAGTCGTTGTTTACTTTATCTTTGATTGGCAAGATTTGGTAAGCGAAACGAGGTCCAAGGTCACGCGCTTGGTTCATCGCGAAACCTGTAGTACCACCAAGACCCATACCGATAGCCCAAACGATCAAACCAACAGTGAATGGAAGCATTGCTTCGTTGGCATGTTCAGCAGCCATGATAGATGTCAAGAAGATAAATGTTGCGAACGCTTCGACGAAGTAGTTACGTGGAAGGTTACGGCAGTTAGGGTTTGTAGAGAAGATGTTACGGATAGCAACACCATCAATTTGACCTTCAGAAATCTTGAAGTGGTCAGCATACATAAAGTAAGCAATCAAAGCTCCAAGGAAGGCACCGATCATTTCAGCGATTGCAATTGGGAAGAATTGAGCGATTGTCAATTTACCAAGAAGGACTTTAAGCAAAGCCATTGCAGGGTTCATTGAAACGCCGCCAAAGACAAACAAGCAGACAGTGATACCGAATGCCCATGTAGTAATCGCAAATAAGTGTCCAGTTCCAGCATATTTTGTTTTCTTCAAAACGTCGTCACAGTGTACGCCAACCCCGAAGATAATCATCAAAGCTGTACTCATAACTTCTGCAAGTAATTGATGTGTCATGTTAATTAATGTCTCCTAAATTAATAAATGTATTTTTGTAATTGGTGATAAACTTCTTGAATCGGCAACTGCATCTCCGTAGCAATACGCTGACAGTCTTCGTATTCAAGTGTTTTTTTAGTGGTAGATCCGTACTGGTTAATTTTTACCGTAACGGGTCCAAATTCCGTATCGATTTGTTCAAATCGACGTTGCATGACCTTTCGGTCGACTTGTTGGTATCGAAAACCAATGGTACTGGTTTCTTTGAACAAGAGGGCTGAAAAATCTTCCAACTGACTTCCTTGAATCAAGAGAATCAATTCAAAGCCAGGGCGATTCTTTTTCATAACGACGCTACGATAGTAGACATCTAAAGCTCCAGCGTCCAGGAAACGGTGGATAATATAACCGAGTTGCTCTGGTGTTTGATCATCGATCGTAGTGGTGATCTCAATAATTTGATCTTCCGTGCGATGAACAACAGTGGTGCTGTGAGAGGTGTCTTCTTTCAATAGCGAACCGCGTAAAGCATTGAATTTTCCAGTCTCTCTTTTACCAAATCCATAGCCCACACTTTCGATGGAAAGGTGAGAGGGGATTGGTTCAAAGATTGGTGACAATGCTTTAAGGAGGGCTAACCCTGTCGGAGTAATCAACTCCGTTTTAACTGTGAAGTCTTGAGTAATCGGAATAGTCGTTCCTTTTCTCAACTGCATCACAGCGGGAACCGGAACAGGCATTTCTCCATGGGCAACTGAAATAGTCCCACTTCCCTCAGTGAGAGGAGTAGAGTAAACTGTATCGATACCGAGCGATTCCACTAGGATGAAAAAGCTAACGATATCGACGATGGAGTCAATTGCACCAATTTCATGGAAATGAATCTGTTCGACAGGCATGTTATGCACAGCTGCTTCGGCCTTTGCGATATCAAGAAAGACTTCAAGACTCTTTTCTTTCACAAAAGGACTCAACTGTGAAGCGGCAATCAGATCGTGGATATCCGCATAACTGCGAGCATCCGCGTGGGAATGGTGATGATGATGTTCATGATCGTGATGATGTTCGTGATCGTGATGGTGTTCATGATCGTGATGATGTTCATGATCGTGATCAAAATCACCTTCAATCCCCGTATCTTTCTCCCCGTGGTGAAGGTGAACATCAAAATCAGTTCCCCAAATTGCGCTCTTTGCGACGCGATGAACGTGGAGGTGGAAACCATCCACTCCCAGTTTCTCGAGTTCTGTGTGAAGAAGCTCGACATCTGCCCCAAGGTCCACAAGAAGACCATTGAGCATATCGCCACTTATTCCAGAAAAAGGTTCTAAAAATAGACTGGTCATCAGTTTTCCTTTCGATTGTGGTTGAGTCGATTGATCATACATGCTGAATAAGCTGCACCAAATCCGTTATCAATGTTGACGACCGTTACGCCAGAAGCGCAAGAGGTCAACATACTCATCAAGGTTGTTAGCCCTTGAAGGTTGCTTCCGTATCCAATGCTGGTCGGAACGGCAATAACGGGAACATCCACAAGACCTCCTACAACACTAACAAGAGCTCCTTCCATACCGGCAATCACGATGATCACACTGGCTTTTTGGATCTCTTCTAAGCGATTGAAGAGGCGATGGATGCCGGCGACTCCCACATCATAGATTCGGCGAACCGAATGGCCAAAGGTTTCTGCAGTGACTGCAGCTTCTTCTGCAACAGGAACATCACTTGTCCCTGCTGTGACGACCGCAATGTAGTGTTCAGGATCGGCTTCTTCCTTTTTAGAGTTGAGAACGAAGCAGCGGGCTTCCGGATAATAGTGGCCAGTCGGAAAGCGCTGAGAAAGAGCCTCTCCCTTTTGGAGAGAGACTCTTGTTGTGAGGATCGGCAATTCTTTCTGTGAAAGAAATTGCAGGATTCCTTCAATTTGCTCAACTGTCTTTCCTTCGCCGTATACGACTTCAGGGAAGCCGTTGCGACGTTGCCGGTCAGTATCAATTGCTGCATACCCTAGCTCTTTAACCCCGTTGATTTGCTCCAGCGCATCCTCAACGGAGAGATGGCCCGCTTGCAAAGAACGGAGTGTTTGTTCTAGATTGGGTTGAAAATCCATGTTTGATTCTATTCAACAACGACAGAAAGTCCGTCGCGGATAACAGTTACTTTAGCATCTTTTCCTTCACGAGCAAAGGCTTTTTCAAGCGCTTCGTCAAATGAAGTTGCAAGTTCCATATGCATACCTTTGATCAATTCAGGATCTACAAGGTCAGATACAAAGATAACATGGTGGTGTACCAAAATACGTGCCAAGATTTGAGAAGTCCATTGGTCTGGGACAGTCTCTAAACGAGGTGTATTGATGGCTTGTTCCAAGAATTCTTTTGGATCTTCTACGTCAGCAAGGTTGCGATAGAAACCTTCTCCACCGTGACCGTCTGCACATCCAGCTACCATGATGATTGTTCCGCCTTCTTTGTTAGAAGCTTCGGCTGCAGTCATCCCTTTAACAGCTTGGTAGATGTTTTGGTCAAGTGGGAAACCACCGTTTGTTGAAATTGTGATGTCGCTTTCGATCTTAGACACACGTGCCAAGTCTGCAACGAAGTCACAACCAACTTTGTGGGCTTCAACCATGTCCCCAGCGAAAGATCCGATGATGTGTTTTTCGCCGTCCAATACAACGTTGACGATGAAGGCCAAGTTTGCAGTACGAGCAGCGTAAAGCATATCTTCGTGGATTGGGTTGTGGTCAAGGTTACCAGTACGTGCCTTATCAGAATTGATGAAGTCACCTGAGTGGTTCGCCATGATAGTTTTGTATGATGCGATACCTGGAAGGACTGATTTACGTCCACCTGAGAAACCAGCAAAGAAGTGAGATTCGATGAATCCTTCTGCTATCAACAAGTCAGCTTCAGCAGCGATCTTATTGATGATACAATCACCACCTGAAGGAAGTTGACCGATTTTCACCATGTCATCGTCGTTTGTTGAAATGTGCATAACGATTTCTTCATTGTCAACGATTTCTTGGCCGTATTTATTGATCAATTCTTCACGAGTTGAAGGACGGTGGAAACCAGTAGCAACCAAGATACGCACGCGTGCATCAGGGTTAACTGAGCGAATACGACGCAAAATGATTGGAGTGATGATGTGAGAAGGAACGGGACGAGTGTGGTCAGAACTGATCAACACGATGTCTTTTTTGCCTTTAGCAAGTTCTTCCAAAGTAGGGCTGCCGATAGGGTTGTCCATTGAACGTTCAACAGTTTCTTCTTCAGACAGTGGGTTATGGAAGTTTTCCGCCTTAGACTCTAACAATCCTGCAAAGTTTTCATCTGGAATCTTTGCAACAATCGATTTTTTGTCGTACGGTAATTTAATTTCTACCATTATTTGCGATCTCCTTTATTAATACTGATACTTATAGTATAATTCTTTTTAAAAAGAGGTGTGCACCAATTGATGTCAACAAATGTTAACGTCGTTCGTTTTGAACAGGTGTATCATTAGTGTGACTTCTATGAAGAGCCAAAACAGGAGGAAAAACGCGCGTGGATTCAGCATTTTTAGTGAAATTCTTGGAAGAGAGGCGAACGCCCATTATCAAGAAAAAATACCACAGCTACCTCTCTTATCGCGGGATTAAAGAGGACTATATCTATATTTTAAAAGAAGGGGTTGTCAAGACCAGTGTCATCATGCGTGATGGTCGAGAATTTAACTTTTCCTATTTAAAAGCGACCGATATTGTATCCTTGTTACGGGATGAGGTATCCAATTATACGGACTCGCCTTTTAACGTGCGCGTCGAGACAGCTGAGGCTAGTTTTTACCGGATTCCTCGGGTCAAGTTCTGGACCTTTGTCAAAGAGAAAAAGGAACTGCAAGATTACGTACGGGATTATTATCGCAATAAACTGTCTGAGAGTATGGAATCCCAGCAGTACATGATGATGAATGGGAAAAAAGGCGCAGTTTGTTTTCACCTACAAAAGCTGTGCAGTTTGTTTGGGGTAGAGCAGGACGATGGTATCTTGATTGATTTTAATATTACCAATGAAGATATTGCTGGTTTTTGTGGGATCTCAACCCGAAACAGTGTCAACCGCATACTGAACGAATTAAAGCGGGAGGGAGTTTTAGACATTCGACAGCAAAAGATCGTTATTTTGGACATCGAACGAATTGAAGAATTTATTGGAAGGGAAACATTCTAACATGGCAACAGAAGCACAAATCAGAAAAGAAAAAGAAGAAAAATTACAAGATATTTTGCGGGAAATCGGAAAAGTAGCCGTTACCTATTCAGGTGGGATTGACAGCTCTTATCTCTTGAAGGTGGCCTTGGATACCTTGGGACCTGACAATGTTATTGCGGCCGTCGTGAACTCTGAGATGTTTTCAAATGAAGAATTCGATCTAGCGCTCGACTTGGCCGATCAGCTAGGAGCACCTGTGCTTGGACTGGAAATGAGAGAATTGAGTGATCCACGGATTGCTGCCAATACGCCCAATATTTGGTATTACACCAAACAATTGATGTACCAAACTATTAAGGATTCAGTTACAGAACTGGGCTTTAAGCAATTGGTAGACGGCAATATTATGGATGATATCGACGATTTTCGCCCTGGTATCAAGGCTCGGGACGAAGCGGGTGTCCGCAGTGTCTTGCAAGAAGCCGGCCTCTATAAGACAGAAATTCGTCAATTGGCCAAGGAAAGAGGGGTCTCCAATTGGAATAAGGTGCCATCTTGTAGCGTTGCCTCACGCTTCCCATACGGAGTGAAAATCACTTCAGAAAATGTACAACGGGTTTTTGAAGGGGAAGAGTTCCTTGTAGGACTTGGCTTTGAGCAAGTCCGTGTGCGTGTGCATGGAGACTTGGCGCGCATCGAAGTGGAAGAAGACCATCTGCTTAAAGCCATCCAACTGCATGACAAGATCAATGACTACATGAAAAAAATCGGATTTACCTATGTAGCCTTGGATTTGGCTGGATATAAGTACGGCCGGATGAATGATGCATTGGATGAAAAAACAAAAGAAAAAATTATGGCAGGTTAAGCAATGAAGGAAGTGATAAGGTTCTGGTTCGAAGAGTTGAAGCCAGAGGATTGGTTCAAAAAATCAGAAGCACTGGATCAAGAAATGCGGGAGCGCTTTGAGGAACTTTATTGGAAGGCCAGTCGTGGGGAATTGTTTCACTGGCGGGCTACGGCAGAAGGGCGTTTAGCAGAGATTTTGCTCTTGGACCAAATTCCTCGCAATATTTTTCGAGGGACTGCCCAAGCTTTTGCGACAGATTCCCTGGCCTTGGTCTTGGCCCAAGAAGGCCTAACACAAGCTCAAGAATTACCAGTTGTACAAAGAGGCTTTTTCTACATGCCCTTTATGCATTCGGAATCTTTAACCATTCATGAAGAAGCTCTGCGCCTATTTGATCAACCGGGCTTAGAAAAGCGTTTGAAGTATGAGAAGATGCACATGGACATTCTTCAACAATTTGGGCGTTATCCACATCGGAATGCCATCTTAGGACGGCCTTCGACCAAGGAAGAAGAGGAGTATTTGAAAGAACATTCTGGCTTTTAAGGGAAGATGAGGCCCACAGATTTCAAAACTCTTTTCTCTCTTCATGAAATTGCCTGAAACAGCAGGCATGATGTCAGAGTTCCCTCACCTAGGCTTTTCCAAGCGTCTAAAAAATGGTATAATGAACTGTAAATTTCACAATTTGGAAGGAATGTTATTGCTATGATGAATATGCAAAA
>NZ_KV834636.1:0-4681 GCF_001837905.1 Streptococcus sp. HMSC076C09 | reverse complement strand
TAGAGTTCAAAAAAATTAACGATATTCAATAATATTACATTATATTGGACAGTAAATGGACAGTGACAGAGTGTTTGAAGGAGAGAAAAAGAGGCTTAAATGCCTCTTTTTATATGTTTGTAGACTAGAAGTAGATAGAATAGCTCTAAAAAATTTTTTGGTTATAAATTTCGCTTTTTATAATTCATAAAGATTATTAGCCATCTTTCCGAAAAAACAGATATTTTTCGGAAAGTTATTGAAAAAATCTACCTTAATGTTATGCAAAAAGGAAAAGATAAGATTGAAAAAGCTATGCTAGATTTAGCCGAAATAATCACTTGAGTATCTTAATCAGTTAAAATTTAGTTATTTTACTGAAAATAAAAGAAATCCTTGAAATCATCAACTTTTTTGTATATAATCAATATGACACTATATATGGTGTCGCTATGAATGAGGTATATCATGGGCAAGGAAAAAGAGTTGCAAAAAATAAAAAATGACCCCAAATCTGTTACCCCTGAACGCTTAGAATCTCTGTGTAAAAAATATGGTTTTATGTGGAAGCAAGGAACCAATCATTCAATAACCTCTCATGCTCTATTGGAGGAGAGTTATCCAATACCACGACATAAGCCAATAAAGCCGGTTTATGTGAAGAATGTTATAAAAATGATTGAGAAAGTGATAGAATTGGAGGAGGGTTTAGATGATGAAAGATAAAGAATACTATCTTGGATTGAACTATCCGATTTTAATTGGACAAATTTTTGACGAGGATGAAGTATTATTTACTGCCTCTATTAAAGAGTTACCAGGACTAATCGTTTATGGTGAATCTTTAGAAGAAGTTTATGATGAGATTGAATTAGCTAAAGCAGATTGGATTGAGGCTAATCTTGAGTGGGGGAGACAAATTAAAGAACCCCTTGAGAACTCTCTGGAAGAGTATAGTGGAAAAATAACGCTAAGATTACCTAAAACATTACATAGAGATGTTAAAGAACGATCTGAGATTGAAGGAGTTAGTTTAAATCAAACTATAGTACAATTGATTAATGATGGGTTATTCAAACAAACTCAAAATGTTGTTGAACAGTTAGCAGAGCAATTTGAGCATATGACTAAAAAATTTAGTCAAACCATTGCAGAAAAGGTTTCTGCACCAGAGCAACATATTCATCAAACAATCATTGTAAAAAATCAATCTGAAAAAATACAACCATATAAAGAGCAGAATATTACTAATAATAGACTACAAGATAATAAAGTAATTTCATGGTCTATTGGAGGTTAAAATGAAGTCAAAAAATATAGAGATAAGAAGAATAACATTTAGCAAATTCGAATTTAATATTCATAATACAGGAGAAGTTGAAGAAGATGGAAGAGCTTCAATTAATCTGAATCTTCCTGACAGAGAGGAAGGACAAGAGAATCAACTTATACTGATAAAGATGGAAATTTCTTATCCAGATAGTCAGTATCGAGTTGTTGCTGATATTGATGCTATATATTCAGTCTTAGCTTCAGATTTACCAGAAGATATTTCGCAGGATAGTGAATTTCAACAAGCACTTATTACACCAATGATAGAAAAGTTTAGGCTATATATTGGTATGTTTTCTGAAGGAGCATATGGAGCGATTCTGATACCAAATTTAAACTTTAATCAAGACTAGAAGTTATCCGTTTTAAATATTCATATATTCTTATGGAATATTTAATCAGTTAAAATTCAGTTATTGAGCTATAAACAAAACAAAAAATCCTATGAGACTTTGATTTCATAGGATTTTCATTATCTCAATTATTTAACTTCTGTAACAATAAAGATATTCAATACAATAGTTGTATGTATTAAATTAGTATTTAATCGTTCATCTCATAACTTGTATGACTGTTGCACAACTTATTTTACACTACCTGACTTTACGAATGATATAAAAAAGACCTTTAAAATAATTGATTTTAAAAAGATAGTTTTCGTTAGGTTAATTTATTTGCACGTCAAACACTATAAAAAGAGAGTGGGCCAGAAATCGGTAATTCGTTAGAATTTGATTTTGTCATCCCACCTCCGCACAGTTGAGTAGGTTTGTAAAAGCTAATGAAATCAGCGTAGTAGAGCCTACTCAACCACTGCGTCTTGCTCGACAATCCAAAAATAATTGAGAGGCTAGGACTTTTGTCCCAGCCTCTTTTTATAAGAGAGTGAAATTATCCAACTCCTATAACTATGATTCCTCCAAATATTACTAAAGATAAGTAAAAAAATAATTTTTTATTCATAATAGCAACCTCTTTTCTTTTTCTCCTATGATATAATGTTATTCAAGATATTGTAATAAATTCCCTTATACACAATTTAAGAGGTACTTTAAATGAAATACGGAAAAATTTTTAAAAAATTTAGAGAATCAAGAGGACTGTCACTAAAAGATGTTTCTAAATGTGGAGTATCAAGTTCTCACCTGTCAAGGTTTGAGCATGAAGAAGCTGACTTAACTATTACAAAATTCATTTTAGCACTTGAAGCAATTAATATGCCAATTGAAGAATTTATATACGCGGCGCGCGATTTTCATAGAGATGACTTTAATGAATTGTTAGAGAAAATTCGTTTATTAGTAGCAAAGCGAGATATCGTTGGTATGGAAAATTTACTGATTAGTTTGTTGGAAAAAAAAGAGAAGAAAGACCCTTTTTATGAGCTAAATACGATTTTGGTTAAGATTCGTTTACAGGACTTATCAGGAAAGATCTATGTGACAGATCAAGATATTAGTTTTGTCAGTGAGTACTTATTTTCTGTAGAATACTGGGGGTGTTATGAATTGTTGTTGTTTATGAATACATTAGATGTTTTAAATCATGAAACTATGATGGTTTTATCAAAAGAAATGTGCCATCGCTCTGAATTTTATAGAGATATTCCAAATAATCGTCGTTTACTATCGACCATGTTGTTAAATGCCTATATAACATGTATTGAACGAAACGAGCTAATAGATGCTCTTTATTTTGAAAAACAACTAAAATTTTGTAACTTCTCAGAAACTGAAATTTATGAAAAACTAGTGTTTCATTATGCGAAAAATTTGTACGATTTAAAGAAAACTCATAATCAATATGCTTTAATTGAGATGAGAAAATGTATCGCAGCAATGAAATTAGTAAATAGTCAACAGTTAGCATGTACGTTTGAACATCATTTAGAACAAGTGTTGAACGATTTAGAATAAATTGTGTAAAAGGGAATTTTTTATAGCGCTCCTAAAATGGTAATATGATATCTATATAAAACATAGGAGGTGAAAATAATGGAAGAACTACAAGTTATTGACCTTGAAGAGCTTTTAGAGTTTGATCAAGGTTATGTTGTTAATAATAACTGTGGACCAAGTCATTCTTGTGGTGGCGGTCGATAGTTTCTTCCGAGGTGGGGAAAAATTTCCCCATCTCTGTTTTCATTAATGAGGATTGCTATGATAAAAAAAATTGATACTGATTTTGGTACATATTATTTTGATTCCATTTCTTTTACTTTGTCTTCTTCACCTGAATATAAAAATACGTCGAATACTTTGGATAATCTTGATGATGGAATCTTGAAGAAAGTTGTAATAAATATTTCAAATAGCTGTAATCTATCGTGTTCGTACTGTTATGCTGATGGTGGAAACTATGGCATGAACAATCGAGTAATGGATTTTGATACTGCTGATAAGATAATTCAGGAAATTGTAAGTAAGGGAATAAAACAAATTAATCGATTAATACTTTTTGGAGGAGAGCCTTTTTTAAATATTGAGTTGTTTGTATATTTTATTGAGAAATTATCTAAATTTTTAAATATATTAAAAGTTGAGACTGTAACTAATGGTACTGTTTTGAATCATCGAGTAAAGCATATGTTAAATAAATTTCATCCATTTTTAACAATTAGTTTAGATGGACCAGAGGTTGTTCATGATAGGTTAAGGGGAAAAGGAAGTCATAGAAAGACTCTGAGATTCATTAAGTATTTAAAAAGTATTGATTATGATAATTTCGAAATTGCATCAACGTATACTCGTATTCATCAAAAAAATGGTATTAGTAGAGAAGCTATTTTCAAATATTTTACTGAGATGGATGTTCATTTTAATGTTAATGATGTCTTCAGTAAAAATAAAGTACTTATTGTTAAAGAAATGGAAAAAAGTTTATCTGAAAGAAAAACTTTTATAGATACTTCTATTCAGAATGTAATTGATTGTAATGAGAAAGCATTTATTAGCCCAATCTTATACGATGTTTTAATATCTATGATTTACAAGAGTACAAACCATACTTTCTGCGATGATATTGATCCTTCCAATACAATTACTTTTGACGTAGATGGAAGTAAGAAGTTGTGCTTTAGATTCTGGGGGAGTCATAATAGTCCAAATGTTGAAACATTTAATAATAAGGATAATTTTTCTAAGTGTAAAGATTGCTGGTGTAGAGGTATGTGTATAGAATGTGTTGCCAATGTAATTGATGGTTATTCCACTGTCATTAACGAGAATGGAGAATTCATAGAATGCCACAAGCCAGAACTTATGGAATATTGCATACAACAAATTATATACCTTTCTAGAGATAAAGAGCGACTATCTAAGTTGGTAAATAACTTCAGGAGGTTTATACGTTATGCTTAGATCTTATGTAA
>NZ_KV834635.1:0-1363 GCF_001837905.1 Streptococcus sp. HMSC076C09 | reverse complement strand
TGAACTGCACCCCAAAAGTTAGACAGAAAAAATCTAACTTTTGGGGTGTTTTATAATGAAATTAACTTATGAAGATAAAGTTCAGGTCTATGAACTTAGAAAACAAGGGAGAAGCTTCAAAGAGCTTTCAAATATATTTGGGATAAACATTTCTAATCTTAAGTACATGATTAAATTGATTGATCGTTATGGAATAGAAATCGTCAAAAAAGGAAAGAATTGTTACTATTCTCCCGAACTAAAACAAGAAATCATTGATAAAGTTCTGCTTGAAAGTCGTTCACAAATAAAGGTATCTCTAGATTATGCTCTTCCAAGTGTTGGAATGTTGCATAATTGGATAGCACAATATAAGAAAAACGGGTATACTATTGTTGAGAAAACAAGAGGAAGGATACCTAAAATGGGACGTAAGCCAAAGAAGAAACCCGAAGAGATGACAGAACTAGAACGTCTTCAAGCAGAAAATGAGTACTTGAGAGCGGAGAATGCGGTTCTAAAAAAGTTGAGAGAACTCCGATTGAGGGACGAAAAAGAGCAAGAAGAAAAACGGAAATTGTCCGAGGATTGGTAACAGAGTTTGCTTTAGAGATTCTTCTAAAGATTATTAAGCTTGCCCGTTCAACTTATTATTATCATTTAAAACAGCTCGATCAAAGCGATAAGGATTATGATGTTAAAGTTGAAATTCAATCTATTTTTACTGAGCATAAAGGGAATTACGGCTATCGTCGAATGACTCTTGAATTGAGGAATCGTGGTTTTGTAGTGAATCATAAGAAGGTCCAACGTCTGATGAAGGTCCTTGGTTTAAGTGCTCGTATTCGTCGTAAACGGAAGTATTCTTCATACCAAGGAGAGATTGGTAAGAAAGCAGATAATCTTATTCAACGCCAATTTGAAGCAACCAAGCCAATGGAAAAGTGCTACACAGATGTGACCGAGTTTGCCATTCCAGCAAGCAATCAAAAACTTTATTTATCGCCAGTTTTAGATGGTTTTAATAGCGAAATTATCGCCTATAATCTTTCGACTTCACCGAATTTAGAACAAGTGAAAGCTATGTTAGACCAGGCCTTTACTGAGAATCATTACACAAATACAATTCTTCATAGTGATCAAGGATGGCAGTATCAACACCAGTATTATCATCGTTTTTTAGAGGATAAAGGAATTCAACCGTCCATGTCACGTAAAGGAAACAGCCCAGACAACGGCATGATGGAATCCTTCTTTGGCATTTTGAAATCGGAAATGTTTTATGGTTACGAGAATACATTTAAGTCACTTAACCAATTGGAACAAGCTATTGTAAACTATATTGACTATTACAACAACAAACGAATTAAGGTAAAACTAAAAG
>NZ_KV834634.1:76988-95292 GCF_001837905.1 Streptococcus sp. HMSC076C09 | reverse complement strand
TAAATTATTTGTCTAACTTTTTGGGGTCAGTACACTCTTGCAGTTGACAAAGAGTCCTTTTTACTTATTTTTCAATCATGCTCGAACTTTATCGAACCTTGACCATCCCGTTTTCTTCTAACATTTTTTTCGTTTTAATATAGTCAGTTAAGTCCTTCAATTTATTATTCGACTTAAAAGCTTTGTTCCAAGTTTTTAGGTCCAATTTTGAAAAATCTGTCACTATATGGATCTGCAAATGGCCTGACTTGGACTTTTCAACAGTATAGTCCATTCCCTTGATATGACCATAATTTTCAAGCAAACTATCCTTCGCTGAGTTAAATTCCAATGAATCAGAAGCATCAATATCGGGCAGTTCTTTCCAGAACTCCGTCTTAAGGATCTCATTGTTTTTTACAGTTAGAATAGTCGTCTCATCACCATTTCCATAAGATCCCTGATACTTTTCTTAACGTGTTGATTGACAGGCTGTTAAGAAAACAATGATGAGGCTGGTAAGCAAAAATTTCATCAAAACAGTTATTTTTCGCATATTCCCTACTTCCGTTTCCGCGCAATCAAATGGATTGGAGTTCCTTCAAAAACAAAGGCCTTGCGAATTTGGTTCTCCAAGAAACGGAGGTATGAGAAGTGCATCAGTTCTTCTTCGTTAACAAAGACCACAAAAGTTGGCGGCTTGGTTGCCACTTGTGTCGCATAGAAGATCTTGAGGCGTTTTCCTTTGTCGGTCGGCGTTGGATTAATGGCAATGGCATCCATAATCACATCGTTCAAGACAGCTGAAGGAATCCGTGTATTTTGACTCTCACTGATCTGTTTGATCATCTCTGGCAACTTGTGCAAGCGTTGTTTGGTTAAGGCAGAGACAAAAACAATCGGCGCATAAGAAAGGTATTGGAATTGATCGCGAATGTCATCTTCCCACTGCTTCATGGTATGGTTGTCTTTTTCAATGGTATCCCATTTGTTGACAACAATGATCATACCTTTACCAGCTTCGTGAGCAAAGCCAGCGATCCGCTTGTCATACTCCCGAATCCCTTCTTCGGCATTAATGACCATCAAAACCACATCTGAACGGTCGATGGCACGCATGGCACGCATGACAGAATATTTCTCAGTGTTTTCATAGATTTTACCAGATTTACGCATACCAGCTGTATCGATCATGGTAAATTCTTGGCCATCTGCATCGGTAAAATGGGTATCGATGGCATCCCGTGTAGTTCCAGCAACAGGGCTTGCGATAACTCGGTCTTCTCCAAGGATCGCATTGATCAAGCTTGATTTTCCAACATTTGGACGACCAATCAAGCTAAATTTAATGATATCTGGATTTTCTTCTTCTGTTTCATTCGGGAGATTTTCAATGATGGCATCGAGCACATCCCCAGTTCCGATCCCGTGGACAGAAGAGACCGGTAGTGGCTCACCCAGTCCTAAGGCATAAAAGTCATAGATATCATTGCGCATCTCTGGGTTATCCACCTTGTTGACTGCAAGAATGACCGGTTTATGGGTCTTATACAAGATACGAGTGACATATTCATCAGCGTCCGTGATCCCTTCTTTCCCAGAAACGACAAAGACGATCACATCTGCTTCGTCCATGGCAATTTCTGCCTGATGCTTGATTTGCTCCATAAATGGAGCATCTACGTCATCAATTCCCCCTGTATCAATGATACTAAATTTTCGATTTAACCACTCAGCTGTTGCATAAATGCGGTCACGAGTAACTCCTTCTACATCCTCAACGATGGAAATCCGCTCACCGGCAATCCGGTTAAAGAGTGTAGATTTTCCGACATTGGGACGGCCTACAATCGCAATAGTTGGTAGGGCCATGATTTCCTCTTTTCTAATGAAAGGCATAACTTCGGTTCAAGAACGCCTCTCTTCATTTCATAATAGTTTGTGTTTTTCTAGTAGTTTTTTGGTCTCTTCTTGTTCAGGTTGACCAAATTGAGCTGCAAGGCGCTCGCTCCAGCTATCTGTTGCACGCGCTCCAGCATAATCTGCCTGAACCTTGTCATAGGTAGTCACAACTGATAGGTCTTGTTCTTGGTATACTTCTTCAAAAACAACCTGCTCCAATGGCAAACGTGGTTTCACTGCATGTTGCTGGTTAGGTACTCCGAGAGCAATCCCAAAAACAGGGTAGGTATAGTCTGGCAGACGGAAGAGTTCTGCGACTTCCTCTGAACAATAGCGCAACATGCCGATAATGACTCCACCATAGCCGAGACTTTCAGCTGCCAATAGTGTATTTTGAGCTGCTAGAGCCGCATCCACTGAGGTGATCAGTAAGTTGTCCACCCCTTCAGGATGGAAATCCTGCTCATGAAGTTTGACAGCTTTTCCAGCACGGTTTAAATCCCCAACAAAGAGGAGAAAGACGGCTGATTGGCGAATCGCTTCTTGAGGAAGCAAGTCGTAGAGGGCTTCTTTCTTTTCCTTGCTTTTGACCACAATCACAGAATAAGACTGAAAATTTTTCCAACTTGATGCCATCTGCCCAGCTGATAAAATTTCCTTGAGGTCAGCTTCTTTGATGGCTTCTTTCTTAAAACGGCGAACAGAAAAATGAGATTTCATTAAACGGATGGTTTCATTCATCGGCGATTGACTCCTTCCAGATGGATTTCCTTGGCTAAAAATTTCACGCGCTCCATGACCCGTTTGGCCTGCCAGGTTTCATCCCCATTGCGCGAAGCTGCAAAATGACGTTCCAACTCTTCAAAATTAAAGTTAGAAGTAAAGAAGGTTGGGAGATTTTCCTGCATTCGGTGCTGCAAAATCACTTGTAAGATTTCATCTCGCACCCAGGCTGACATCTGTTCCGCACCGATATCATCGAGAATTAAAATTTCGGCTTTTTTCACCTGATCGACGGTTTCTTTGACCAGGCCTGAACTGATGGCATTTTTAACATCGATCGCAAAACTTGGAAAATGAAGTAGGGTAGTAGAGGCCTGGCGTTTTTCGGATAAATCATGAGCCAAGGCTGCCATCATGTAGCTCTTTCCTACTCCAAAATCACCATAGAGGTAGATCCCCTTTTGATATTCTGGATAGTTGGCCACAAAATTGGCTAATTCCTCAAAGGCCTCAAATCGCCCCTTATCATCGAGCTCTACCTTGGCTAGACTCGCTTCTTTCAAGGTTGAAGGGAGATTGATCAAGTTGAGACGTTGGTTGATCGCAGCTCGTTTTTGGGCTTCGATTAACTCTGGCGTTTCCTCATAAGCGACATCTGCATAGCCTTCATTCATGGTGAGGATGGGCTTATAACCTTTGGCAATATAATCCGGATCTCCCAATAAGAAACGGTTGCGTTCACTAATGTATTGATTAAATTTTGAAATACTCCGTCGAATTTCTTGTTCAGACAAAGACTGGTCCTTGATAAAGGCAGCAACTTCTTGGTCTGCCAAGATCTGTGCGACCAAATCCTCATAGTTAAATTGATGCGCACGGTTCATGTGAGACATAGTTTGACCTACACTTTCCATCTACTCACCTCCTTGATTCAGTTTTTCTAACAGGCGTTGTTTCTCTTTAGCAAGATCCACCTTTTCTGCTTGACTGGTTTGATTTTGATAGTTTGGTTGGCTCCACTTGGGAACATTGCTGTTCTTGCCCTTGGCTGATGTAGGACTCGTCCCCTTGTTTCCTTGAGCCTTAGCTTGTTCCTGGCGTTCTCGAACTTTTAAAATCGCTAGTTCTGCACTGTTGACCCCTTGATAAGAAAAATCATTTCCTACCTTCAAAGCATACTTTTCATTGAGATTAGCAGACTGGGTCTTGTTAAAGGTCAACAATAAGATAATATTGATCACCTCATCTAGTAAGCCTAGATCAGCTAACTTGGATAAAGTCTTGCGTTCGCTCTGCGTAATGGTCGCATTGCGTGCCTTCTTAATCTCCGCTAGAAATTGTAGGCTGGATTTTGCCTTAGCTTCTCTCAGAATGGTTTCTTCCTGACGGCTATAGGACATGCGGGGTTGCTCTTGGTTGGCCTGAGCCAACTTTTGCTTCATTCTCTTTGGAGAGACAATCCGGTCTACAGCCGTTTCTTTTGCTAGGAGATAGGTTTCATACCAGGTCCATTGTTGCTCTTCTGCGATGGCAAAGAGAGCTAGGGTTGCTTCTCCTTCATCCGCAAAACGAAGTCCATCACGCACCATCATTCGCTTAAACATCTCCATATCGAACTGCTGTTTCTTACTTGGAAGAACGGTCGTCTCCCCAGCATCTATTCCAAAGACTTGCGAGAAGGAAACTTGCCGTCTAGTCCCTAAAGAGCGTACTGGGAGCAGATCTTCCACGGCCTTTTCCCCAATCTTTTTTTCAAGCAAGCGTTTGAAAACAGCATTCGAAAAAAATTCTCCTGCCTCAAGAGGAGCATGTAACTGAATGGTGATCCCAACTTCTTCCTCATAGAGATCGATCAACCCCATGGCAATTAACCGGTCAAAAGCCAGTAGCAACTGTGGAAATCCTATATTCAAATGATTGAGGATTTGAGCCAGTAAATATTGTTTTTCATCCTGATCATAAGAGGCCAGCAGATAACGATAAACCGTTACCGTTTCCATCTCCAAAATAGGCAGGTAATACTGCTCCAATGCAGCCCCTGCCGGTGGAAGAAGATTATTTTTTAAAAATGCGAAAGGCGTATTGGGCTTCATCTATTTTTCCTTTTTCTTCTTGGTTCCCTTCGTAATTTGTTTCAAGAGGGTTTCTAACTCACCGACATCCTTGAAACTCCGGTAAACACTAGCAAAACGGACATAGGTGATCTCATCTAAATCTGCTAACTCATCCATGACCAACGAACCAATATACTCACTGTTGATTTCATTATCACTTTGGCTGCGAACCTTTTGCTCGATCCGATTCACAATTTCTTCGATTTCATCACTAGAAACAGGCCGTTTTTGAGCTGAGCGGATAATACCATTAAAGATTTTATCACGAGAAAATTGCTCGCGTGTCCCATCCTTTTTGACAACCACTAGGGTCCGCTCTTCCACTCGTTCGTAGGTAGTAAAGCGATAATGGCATTCTTCGCATTCCCTGCGACGACGGATGGTGTTCCCATCTTCAGCTTGTCGACTATCCACCACACTAGACTTACTTCCACCACATTTTGGACAACGCATTTGCTACCTCCTTAAACTGTTTTAACACTTCATTTTACCATAAATTGAATCGTAAAGAAAGCAGAAGAACAGGAGAATCCCCTATGGTTGCTCCTCATTGATCCATAAAAAAGAGTCGAAGGACGATTGAATAAAATCGTTTTCCTTTCGACTCTCCATTTATATTAAAGTGATAATTCAGCTTCTAAGCCATAGTGATCACTGACATGGGGTTTGTTTTGATCATCAAAAATGACATGTAGACGCTGGATGTCCCATTCTGGACTTGCAAAGACGTAATCGATTCGCAATGGAACTTGATTATCCGTCCAGCCATCGATTCCAGGACCTACAGTATAAGTCCCCTTTGTTTCTTTGGCTTCGATAAAACTATCTTGAAGTTTTAGCGAACTGGATAGAATCGTTTCATACCCTTCTTGACCAGCAGGATTATTGAAATCACCAGCTAGAATAAAAGGTTTGCCTACTTGGCTGAAGTAGTTCTCAATGCGTGGCCACTCAAATTGGAAACCTTTGTCCCACCAAGAAAGATGGACGCTGGCAACAGCAATCTCTTTGCCATCTACACTTGTATGGGCAACAGCTACTCGGCGGGTATGGTAGTCCGTTGGATCATCCATATTGGATACCAAAATCTCATCCGCCTTCAAGGGTTGACGCGAAAGAACGGCCACACCCTCATTGAGGTGATCATAGCCAATATGGTTGTAGGCCCAAGTCCAGTAATAGTGAAGACCTTGAGCAGCCAACTCCTCAACCAATACGCGAACAAAGTGATCCTTGTGAATGGCTACAGCTGATGGCAAAGCTTGATAATACTCATCCGTTTTAACTGCTTCTGAGGCCATTTCTTGATTGACCTCTTGGAAACAGATCACATCATATTGTGCTTCTAAAATTTGCTCCTTGAGGGTCTCAAATTTTTGCTGGGCATTCTCTTCCATCCAACTATGGGAATTTAATGTTAAAAATTTCATCCCCTGATTTCTCCTTCTTTTCAAATCAAGAAACGGCAAGAGGCCGGGTACACTGCCCCAACCTCGTTTTCTTTGCCGACATCTCTTATAATTCTACTGTTGCAACAGGCGTATTTGCAGCCAATTTACCAGTATGTTCGACCTTAACTGATTTAATCGCATCTGCATTTGTGAAGACAACAATTGTTGAAGTTTCACGACCAGCTGCACGGATCGCATCAAGGTCTGCTTCTACCAAGAGGTCTCCAGCAGCCACTGTTTGACCTTCAGAAACTTTAACCTCAAATGGTTTTCCTTCAAGACTAACAGTATCTAGACCAATGTGAACCAAGACTTCCAAACCATTATCTGTTACCAAACCAAGGGCATGTTTGGTTGGGAAGACACTAGTAACTTTACCAGCAACTGGTGAAACGATGTGGCCATTTTCAGGCTCAACTGCAAATCCGTCTCCCATCATTTTTTGTGAGAATACAGGATCTTTCACATCTTCGATGTTGATCACTTCACCATCTGCAACAGAGTGAACTTCATCAGTTACCCCTTTAAAGGTTGCTTCAGCCTTTTGAACTGCTGTCATTTGGCTAGGAAGTGTTTCAGGAATGACTTCACCTGAATCAAGAACGTCTTGGATATCAGATTTCAATACGTCAGCTTTAGGTCCGTAGATCGCTTGGACCCCTTGTCCTTTCATGACAAGACCCATAGCGCCTTCAGCTTTCCATTGTTCTTCTGTTCCGACTTTTTCAGCGTCCTTAACGGTTACACGAAGACGAGTCATACATGCGTCAACGTCGACGATGTTAGCACGTCCACCAAGAAGGTTGATAATGTTAATGACTTGTGAGCTTGCTGAGCTTGTAGCAGCACCTGCTGCTGCACCATCTCCTGCAGGGGCATCATCATTTTGTTCATAGTTACCGTTACGTCCTGGAGTCGCATAATTGAATTTCTTAATCATGAAGTTAGCAATGAAGTACATGATAAATCCAAAGAGGACTGTTACCCATACAAAGTTAAAGATATCTAGTGCCAAACCAGCGTTGATGGCCATTGGTGTACGTGTCAAGAACTCGATTGAACCGAATGAGTGAACACGAAGGTGAACCAAGTCAGCCATTGCAAAGGCAGCACCTTGAACAAAGGCGTAGATCAAGTACAATGGTGTTGCAATGAACATGAACATGTATTCAATTGGTTCTGTAACACCTGTCAAGAAGGTTGCAAGAGCAGTCGCAACAAGCATTCCTTTGTATTTTTCTTTTTTATCTGGGTCCACATTGCGGTAGATAGCCACCACGATTCCCATCAAGATACCGAAAGATCCGATCATTTGACCAACTTTGAAACGAGCTGGTACGTATGCTTTAAGCAAGTGTTGATACTGACTAGGATCTGCTTTCTTCAAGTTGACAAGGTCTGTTACCCAAGCCAACCAAAGTGGATCTTGTCCAAATACAGTTGTTCCTTTGGCAGCACCTGTAAGAACTTGGTAGCTACCACCCAATTGAGTATAGTTGATTGGAATGGTCAACATGTGGTGAAGACCAAATGGCAAGAGAAGACGTTCCAAGGTACCAAACAAGAATGGTGCCAATACTGGAGCTGTTGATTGTGAGTTGGCGATCCAAACACCAAATCCATTAATTCCTGATTGAACTACTGGCCACAAGGCTGACAGAACCAAGGCTGTTAGAGCTGAACGAACGATAACAACGAATGGTACAAAGCGTTTCCCGTTGAAGAAAGAAAGGGCTTCTGGGAGTTTACGGTAGTTGTAGTATTTATTGAAGGCAGTTGCTCCAACGAAACCTGAGATAATCCCTACAAATACCCCCATATTAAGAGCTGGAGCTTCAAGAACACTGATAAAGTAGTCCGCAACTTTAATTGATCCACCGAAGATTGTGTGAACCGTAGCAGCCTTATCAGCTAACATTGCAGATGTCACTCCGAAAACTGCACCGGTAATACGGTTAATCAAGATGAAAGAAAGACCAGCTGCAAAGGCACCCCCTGCACGTTCTTTGGCCCAGCTACCACCGATAGCAAGGGCAAAGAGGATGTGAAGGTTTCCGATAACCCCCCAACCGATTTGTTCGAGAATTCCACCTGTAATAACAAGTGGAGATAAATTCGGGTTGATCATAGGGATAGATTTCCCGATTGAAATCATCAACCCAGCCGCTGGCATGACAGCGATAACGACCATCAAGGCCTTACCGAACTTCTGCCAGAATTCAAAGCTAAATAAACTTTTGAATGATCCTTTGTTCATCATTCAACCTCCTTATATTGTTTAAGGCTTTGTTTTAAGAAAACGTTTGCGCTTAATTTGTTTCTAGTATACCATATTTTAAAAATTTGTAAAGCCTTACATTCATTTTTTTCTCCAAATTTTATCTTTTTTTATCTTTTTTAAGCCAAATCCTTTTTAAAACCCATCCTTCCCGAACGCAAACGTTTCCCTTGAAGTATAAAAATATTCGAACCCTCTAAGGGTTCGAATATTTTATTCTAATGCGTCTTGCATGGCATAGCCAATCCCACGAACGGTCTTAATATAGCTTTTTTGACCGGGTAGATCAATTTTCCCACGGAGATAACGGATATAGACGTCCACAATATTAGTCTCACCTGTACTCTCGTACTTCCAGACACTTTCCAACAACTGATCTCGTGTCACCACCCCTTTGCTTCCCATCAGAGTCGCTAAGAGATCATACTCCCTGCGGGTCAAACTAATCATGTCTTTCCCACGATAGACGGTATGGTGTTCCACATCAATGCGCAAATTGCGGTATGATGTTGGGATTTTCATCTGGCTACAATGTTGGTCAATATAATCACGTCCTCTAAAAATGGCTGTGATCTTATCTACCAAATCGCTGATAATAAAGGGTTTGACCATATAGGAAACGGCAAAGCGCTGAATACTCTCTTTGTGCTCAGCAATTTTTTCGCGGCTATCCAAAACAATCAAAACAGAAGCTGGGCGAATCCGACTGATTTCCTCTGCGAATGTTTCACCAGACATATCTGACAAATCGTAATTAAACAAGATCAGATCATATTTGGTCGCAGCAATCAAGGACAGACCCGCTTTTCCATCCTCGACCACATCAACTTGATACCCCTCTTTTTGAAGTTCCAAATCAATGAAACGAGCGATTTGCTTCTCATTTTCTACTAGTAGAACTCGTTTGACCATAGAGCAAGATTATTTTTCGTCGTACCAAGAATAGTGGAAGGTACCTTCTTTGTCTTTACGTTGGTAAGTGTGAGCACCAAAGTAGTCACGTTGTGCTTGGATCAAGTTTGCTGGAAGATCCGCTGAACGGTAGCTATCGAAGTAAGTGATGGCTGCTGAGAAGGTTGGTACAGGTACACCTGCTTGAACAGCAAGAGCTACAATGTCACGAACTGATTGTTGGTACTTAGCAGTGACATCCAAGAAGTACTCATCCAATAGAAGGTTAGCAAGATCTGCATCGCGGTTGTAAGCATCTGTGATCTTTTGCAAGAAACGAGAACGGATGATACATCCATCGCGCCAGATAGATGCGATGTCCGCAAATGGTAAGTTCCAGTTGTTTTCTTTAGAAGCAACACGCAATTGCGCAAAACCTTGTGCGTAAGAGATGATTTTTGAGAAGTAAAGGGCTTGACGAATTTTTTCGATCAACTCAGCCTTGTCTCCTTCAAATTTGAAGGCAGCTGGTTTTGGAAGAACCTTGCTAGCGTGTACACGTTCTTCTTTGTAGGCAGAGATGTAACGAGCAAATACTGACTCAGTGATGAGTGACAATGGTACACCAAGGTCAAGCGCTGATTGGCTCGTCCATTTACCAGTTCCTTTGTTGCCTGCAGCGTCCAAGATGTAGTCTACGATTGGTCCATCTTGACCTTCGTCGTCTTTGCGTTTCAAGATATCAGCAGTGATTTCGATCAAGTAGCTGTCCAATTCACCCTTGTTCCATTCAGTGAAGATTTCAGCCATGTCTTCTGCAGAAAGACCAAGCAAGTGTTGCATGAGGTCATAGCTTTCTGCGATCAATTGCATATCACCGTACTCAATCCCATTGTGGACCATTTTCACGTAGTGACCAGCTCCATCAGGACCGATGTAAGTCACACATGGTTTTCCATCTTCAGGCGCTTTTGCAGAGATTTCTTCAAGAACGTCAGCTACCAAGTCATATGCTTCTTTTTGTCCACCAGGCATGATAGAAGGACCTTCAAGGGCACCTTTTTCACCACCAGATACACCTGTACCGATAAAGTTGATCCCTGAGTTCGCCAACTCTTCATTACGACGGATGGTATCTTTATAGAAAGTGTTTCCTCCGTCGATCAAAATATCACCTTTATCCAAATGTGGAAGAAGTGCTTGGATAGTTGCGTCTGTACCAGGTCCTGCTTGAACCATGAGCATGATACGACGTGGTTTTTCGATTGAGTTTACGAAGCTTTCGATATCATAGCTTGGCACAAAGTTTTTATCAGGATGGCAAGCAATCACATCTTCTGTTTTTTCTTTACTACGGTTAAAAATGGCAACTGTGTAGCCACGAGATTCGATATTAAGGGCAAGGTTACGACCCATTACGGCCATACCAACAACACCAAAGTTTGCTTTAGTCATGTGACACTCCTCTTTATAGTTTGCATTTATTCTACCATTTTTCCTCCTCAAAAGAAAGCAGAAAATAGCTTCCCGCCTTCTCCAAGAAGGAGAAGCTCCTGCAAATCATTTGATCTTCAAAATAAAAGTGCCCGAGAAACAGTTCTCAGACACTTTCTTAAGAATGGTATTAATCTTCTTTAGAAGCTAACTCCTCTGCTTCAATGACCGGTTGTTCTCCTTCTTTGAGTTTATTGACCGTCATATTGACCCCAAGAGCTCCTGCTAGCAATTGACGAATATCAAATCCAGCTCCTTGAGAGACTTGGTCGATACTTTGCATAATATCGCCCACCATCTTAGAAGCATTGCCTTCCCCGTACATGGTGATCTTATCCACCTTGGTTAATGGTTCAGCGACAGCACGCGCAATTTCAGGCAACTTGTCAACGACCATTTCAGTAATGGCTGCTTCTTGCATTTTCTTCATCGCTTCGGCCTTTTGGTCCAAACCTTTGGCTTCAGCTTCCAGTTTCAAGCGAATGGCTTCAGCCTCGGCACGACCTTTAGCCTCAATAGCTTCGGCCTCTTGCAATTGGGCAAATTTCTCAGCTTCGGCTTGGGCTTTTCGAGCTTCGGCTTCTTTTTGTGTTTCGAAGAGTTCTGCTTCCGCCTTGCGTTGGCGTTCAATCAATTCTGCTTCTGCAGCTTGTTGACGCGCATATTTTTCAGCTTCAGCTTGTTTGCGGATGTTGGCATCCAATTCTTGCTCACGAACCTTAACTTCGCGCTCTTTGACTTCCGCTTCTTTTTCCTGTTTCATGATATTAGCTTCGGCTGCCACGCGCTCTTGTTCACGACGTTGCACCTCTGCCTCAATCCCTTTAGCGGCATCCGCTTTTGCTTGGGCAATATCTGCTTCTTGCTTGAGGGCTGCTTGTTTGAGTTTTAATTCGTTTTGTTTTTGCGCAATTTCAAGATCGGCTGCGACGCGTTTGTCGTTGGCCAATTTATCTTGTTCTGCTTCAACTTCCTTGCGTTCGCGTTCTGCTTTGGCTTTGGCAATCAAGGCATCTTTCTTAATGGTTTCAACATTTTCAATCCCGAGGTTATCGATGACTCCCCCTTCATCAGAGAAGGATTGAACCGTAAAGGCGATGACTTCTAGACCCATTTTAGCCAAGTCTGGCGCTACGTTGTCTTGCACTTTTGAGGCAAACTCTTGACGGTCATTGACCATCTTACGGAGCTCCATCTGACCGATCACTTCCCGCAAGTTTCCTTCCAAGACATCTTGGACAGAATTGGAAATATCTGTCGTATTCCAGTTCAAGAAGTTTTCTGCAGCCCGGGCAATCATTTCATCGGTTGTACCGATTTTTAATTTAACAGCTGCATCGGCACGGACGTTAATGAAGTCCAGTGTTGGGACTGCTTCTGACGTCCGAACATCTGTCGAGAATTGCTCAATATCAAGATAAGAGCGTTGTTCGACAAAGGGAATCATAAAGCCTGCTTTCCCACGCAAGTGACGTTGCTTCCGAAGACCGGTAATGACCACGACTTCGTTGGGTTTAGCGTTGACATACCCTTTGACCAATAAGATCAATACAAGAATGGCTACGATTACAAAAGTAATCAACCAACCTGGAATAAATAAAGTATCCATACTTTTTCTCCTTTTTTAGAGGTCTCCCCTCTGTTGTTTATTAATCCTAGTATATCAAAAGAAGGCCTTTCCTCAAAGAAAAGACCTGTATTTATGTCTAAATTTATCAAATGCAATCTCTAGCTTATTCTTCGTCAAACAAGCCATTTAGACCAGCGAAAGGACTGTTTTCTTCTTTCTTAATCGCTTGAGCGGCTTGGTATTCTTCTTCGGATAGGATTTTCCAATCATTGCCTTCGATAAAACCTTGTCCAGCCTCTTCTTCTGGAGTAAGAACCTTGAGGGGAATATTGAGCAGGATATTATCCGCTACACTCTCACTCAGGTCAATCTTCCCACCTTCGATTGGAAGGATCAAGTCTTCCTCTAGGGCCTCGATGTCTGCGTCAGACTGTACATCCTCCGCAAACACCTCTGTTACAGGATAGCTCTCTTGAAGCTCGACAGGCTCCATGCTTCGGCTAGATGCCAAAACGATGGTGTAGCTCAACTGGTAATCCAAGATATAGAGGCCTGTATCATAGGCTACTCGTCCTGTCGCTGTCACATTCTTTAAATCAAGAATTTCTGGATTACGCTTTTGCAATTCCTTGAGCAAATCCAACTCTTGATCAAAAGCTAGTCCTTCAGGATTTTTACGGATTTCTTGTGTAAATAGGTTCATTCTTTTGTCCTCAAATCTTCTAGATACTACTAGTATATCATGAAGCTGCCCCTCAACCAAGAAGTCTCCTCAAAAATTTGTTATAATCATGAAAAAGATACAGTAACTAGGCCAATTGGTGTTGTACACAAGGTCCCACCATCTCTTGGACAAAAGAGGGTCACTGGCTAGGGCATTGAGCAATGTTAGATAGAGGAGAATTCATGAAAGAAATCGGAGCAGTTTTTCGGCAAATACGTGAAAGTCGTCACATCTCTTTAGAGGAAGCTACGGGTGGCGAATTTTCGCGCTCCATGTTATCTCGATTTGAAAGAGGGGAAAATGACCTGACGACCCAACGGTTTTTTCAGGCTTTGCAACAGATCAAAACCAGCCTCAGTGAGTTCTCTCATCTAGCTGGAATCGATCAGCACTCTTTTATTCCCAAATTGTTGAAAGAGCACTATGAAAACATGAGCTTGGAACACGATCAAGCCTTGTACCAAAACTACCAGCTAGCCTATCAGAAACATCACAAAAAAGAAGACCTCTTAGCCAGCATTATTCTCAAGGCCCAAATGCTTGGCTTCTATCCTGAGGTGGAGCTCACCGCTAGCCAAGAGGAACTGGATTTCCTCCATGATTATCTCTTCTCTGTCATGATCTGGGGAAATTTTGAATTGAACCTGTTCTCTCTGACCTCTCCTCTTTTCTCTAGTCAGCTTTATCGACAATACACAGAGGAGTTGGTTCAACGGGAGGATTTCAAACTTCTCCTAGATTCCTCTCGTCCTGCCCTTAACTCTATTTTTCTCAATGGCTTCTTTCTGGCCACTAGTTCGAATGAATTTGAAGACGCGATCTATTTTGATCAGTTGATCAAGGACCACTTTTACTCTGAAAATGAAGCCTACCATCGGACGGTTTATCTCTATGCCAAAGGAGAATTTCTCTATCGAAAGGGAGAAAAAGAAATCGGTCTTGAAAAGATGGAACAGGCCATCCAGGTTCTCTCTATTCTGGATTGTAAGGACAGTGCCAACTACTACAAACAGGGCCTGCAAGAACTGATCAATAAATCCTAAAAACTCACAGATCTACTCTGTGAGTTTTTGTTGAAAATATGCAACATTATTTTTTTCTTGCTTTTTAGGTTTACAATAGGACTATCAAGTAAAGAAAGAAGGTTCTTCCCATGATAACCAAACTAAAAAGCTACTTCCTCCGCTTTCTTCTCTCACATACCAGCATTTATCTGAAGGATCAGGAACTAGCTCTCTCTGAAGATGAGAAAATGGAGCTCTTCAAACAGATCTTTCGATCCATCAAACAAGTCCTACCCACTAATCACGTGAAGGAGGAAGGCTTATGAAACTCTTAGTCCGTAATAAGATTTTTGCCTTACTTAGTCTTTCTCGCTTTTTGAATACCCTGGGTGCTGCCATCTACAATCTGGTCTTTGTGGTCTTTGCTGCCAGCATGCCACAGCCGAGCCTAGCAGTTGGCATTGCCAATCTCATTGTATTTATTCCTAGCCTCTTTACCATTTTTGTCGGGATGAAGGCTGACCGCACGAAGAAAAAAGCTAACTGGTTGATCCGCATTGGCTATCTTCAAGCCATCCTCTTCATCCTTATTGCTCTCATGACCAAGATTCCAGGTTACCTAGCCTTTTCGATTGTTTGCTTTTTAAACATTGTTTCAGATTGTTTGAGCGATTATCGCGGAGGCTTGCAACTCCCCATCATGAAAAAGAACATCCCCGACGAGGATTTGATGGAAGCCTATTCCTTCAACCAACTACTTAGTATGGTCTGTTCGATTTCTGGACAAGCTCTAGGAGTTTGGTTGCTAACCATCAGCCATCAAAATTTTGCCCTGGTCGCTTCGATCAATGCAGTGACTTTTCTCCTGTCTTCTACCTGTCTCTTGATTAGAAAAAAGCAGCTGACACATGATCCCGTCATTGAGCCCAAAAGTAAGAATTCTTTGGTACACGAATGCCAAGAGATGTACCAGAACGCCAAAAGTATTTTTTCAGATGAGGAGGTTCACCACTTTGGCAAGTTGCTCTTCTCATTGGTTCTCATCAATGCCCTTGGGGGATCCATCTCAGGTATCTACAATTTACAACTGCTTCACTCCCCCTTCTTTCAGTTGAGCTTTAGCCAATCCCTCTTGATCTTAGAGGCAGTGACTATTTTAAGCATGGTCTGGGCTAGCCTGACACCCCATGACTATTTTTCCAAGCAATCGCTCCACCATATCCTCCTTTGGATCACAGGTGGGCTGACTATGCTTGGGCTCACAAATATTCTGGTGCACTGGGATTTCCTTTCCCTTCTACTCATCACTTTCCTTGGTTATCTTGTAGCAAAAATCAATCCAAAAGTTTCCAGTCTTTTAATGAGCAAATTACCCGCTGAAAAATTAGCTTCTACCTCTAGCTTTTTGGGACTGATGGTCAGCTTTGCTATGCCACTTGGAACAGCTCTCTTTTCTAGTCTAGCTATCTGGAGCCTTCCCCTAGCTTGGGGGATCTTTGCCATCCTTGGTTTCACTACCCTCCTCTTAACAACCAAATAAAAAATCCACCGTTTGGTGGATTGAGCTTGAGGACAAAGTCATCTTAAAAACTTTCCTTAGGTGAGGACGGACGTCAGCGAACTTCGAAGAAGTTCCATGACTAATTATTGAGTCTAAGGTCTCAATAATTCCGAGTGCCTGAAACTAAATAGCTTCAGGCACTTTTCTCACGGCGGAAAGTTTCAATAGATGAGTTAATAATTCTAAAGAATAAATTTCTTTTATTTGTATAGAATTTATTAGATTTATAAAGAAAAACAGTTTTCCCACACTCTCAATCCTGCTAATGATGGATTTTTTACATTTTTCTTAGGCGAGCCACTCGCTCAGCAATGGGTGGGTGGGTATAAAAGAGTTTTTGCAATCCGGATTCTTTTTTTGGATCGTTGATAAAAAGAGCACTGCTCGCATCATCGACATGTCGTTGCATGGGTTCGCTATTGTCTAGTTTTAACAAAGCATTGATCATCCCTTGAGGATTCCGTGTCAATTCGACACTTGAAGCGTCTGCTAGGAACTCCCGTTGACGAGAAATGGCTAACTGGACCAGGGTCGCTGCTAATGGCGCTAAAACGATGGCAAGCAAGGAAAGGATCAGAATAATAATTTCTAAACCACCGCTACCTTCTCGATCATCGTCCCGGCTACGGCCACCGCCCCACCACATCATCCGGCCACCAATGCTAGAAAGCATGGTGATGGCACTGGCAAGGGCCACTGCAATCGTAGAGATGCGAATATCGTAATTGCGAATGTGGCTGACTTCATGTCCGATGACTCCCTCCAATTCCTCACGGTTCATCACAGCTAGAAGACCTGTCGTTGCTGCAACAGCAGCATTTTGAGGATTGGACCCTGTCGCAAATGCATTCATAGAAGGATCATCTACAATATAGACCCGAGGCATGGGGATCTGGGCTACCATAGCCATATCTTGTACAATATGGTAGAGTTGAGGGGCTTGCTCTTCCGTTACCTCACGCGCCCCATTCATCCGCATGACAACTTCGGTGGATTGAAAAACCATGCTAAAGGCATAGATTCCACCAATAATCAAAGCTAGGATGACGCCACCAAAGGAGGAGCCTAACCAGAGGTAACCAACGGCTGCTCCGATAAGAGCTAAGAGTATGAAAAAAGCAATAAGGAGAATCCAGGTTCTCCTTTTATTGCTTGCAATTTGGTCAAAGAGCATATTAGTCTCCTAATCCGCTAAAGTCCACCTTTGGTACTGCTTTTTCTTCTTCAGGCACTTGAAGAAATTCAGCTTGTCTGAAGCCGAACATTCCAGCAATCACGTTTGTTGGGAAAGTTTCCAACTTGACATTGTAATTGCTTGTGACACTATTGTACAATTGACGAGCATAAGAAATTTTGTTTTCTGTGTTGGTCAATTCTTCTTGCAATTGCATGAAGTTGGTGTTGGCTTTCAAGTCTGGGTAATTTTCAGCCACCGCAAAGATGCCTGCTACTTGGCGTGAAAGAGCATCACTGGCTGCCATTGCTTCTGCAGGTGAAGAAGCTTGCGCTACTTGTTGGCGAAGTTGAGTCACTTTTGCTAGTGTATCTCCTTCGTACTTGGCATAGCCTTTAACGGTTTCGATCAAGTTTGGAATCAAGTCATTCCGACGTTTCAATTGCACATCAATTTGACTCCAAGCTTCGCGAGTCTGCATGCGGCTTTTCACCAAACCGTTGTAAACTCCTACTACAATCAACACAAGGACCACAATGATCCCAAGAATAATCCAAATCATTTTATTGAATTCCTTTCATTTCTTTCTACCAGTATATCAAATTTCCCTTATTTTGTGGTAAAATAAAAGCATGAAACCAGAAGAATTTTATGTCCGTTTAGCCGACCTCGGCTTTCCATTAACTGATCGTCAAAAAGAGCAATACGAACGCTATTTTGAGCTCCTCGTGGAATGGAATGAAAAGATTAATCTCACCGCCATCACCGAAAAAGACGAAGTCTATCTCAAGCATTTTTATGATTCGATCGCACCCATTTTACAGGGCCTGATCGAAAACCAACCCATCCGTCTCCTGGATATCGGAGCTGGCGCTGGCTTTCCCAGCCTACCCATGAAGATCCTTTTCCCTGAGCTGGATGTGACCATCATTGATTCCCTTAATAAGCGGATCAATTTTCTCCACTTGCTGGCTGAAGAGTTGGGCTTAAATGGGGTTCATTTCTACCATGGACGAGCTGAAGACTTTGCACAAGACAAGGCCTTTCGTGCCCAATTTGATATCGTAACTGCCCGCGCTGTTGCCCGCATGCAGGTCCTCTCTGAACTGACCATCCCTTACCTGAAAGTAGGAGGACGGCTTCTTGCTCTCAAGGCCAGCAATGCTCCAGAAGAGTTGGAAGAAGCCAAAAATGCCCTCAACCTGCTCTTTAGCAAGGTTGAAGACAATCTACAGTATGAATTGCCAAACGGGGATCCACGCTTTATCACTCTTGTAGAAAAGAAAAAAGAAACCCCCAATAAATACCCAAGAAAAGCAGGCATGCCCAATAAGCGTCCATTGTAGTAAGATACAAAGGGCTAAGCGGATAAAGTCAAAATAGGGAATTCGACGCAGAATCCAAAAGATTCTAGGAGGATTCATCTTTTTGACACAATC
>NZ_KV834634.1:53513-76888 GCF_001837905.1 Streptococcus sp. HMSC076C09 | reverse complement strand
TCATCTTTTTGACACAATCCGCAGCCCGTGTTCATTTCAGTAAGATACAAAGGGCCAAGCGGATAAAGTCAAATAAGAGGCTGGGACAAAAATCCTAGCCTCTCAATTTTCTTTGGATTGTCGAGCAAGACGCAGTGGTTGAGTGGGCTCTACTACGCTGATTTCATCAGCTTTTACAGCCCTACTCAACTGTGCGGAGGTGGGACGACGAAATCGAATTCTAACGAATTACCGATTTCTGTCCCACTCTCTTTTTTATTTTTGTTTCAATTCTGTTCGCAGGGCTTCTTGTTGCTCTTTTGTCAGATGAACGCCCTTACTTGCAACAATCTGGCTAGAGACTTTGTTAGCAAATCTTAAGGCTTGCGTCATATCTAAACCTTCTAAACGAGCGGATATAAAGGCTCCCACATGGCTATCTCCAGCACCTACTGTATCGACAACTTCTGTTGGAAAACCGTCTGCTTCATACCAGTTGCCATCATAGGCAACCGCTCCGTTTTCACCCAAGGTGACAATGACTAATTGTCCCGTTCTCTGATACAAGTGTTCGATGGCTGGCTGGATCTCTCTACACCCTGAAAAAGCCAGTGCTTCAGCCTCATTAACATGGAGAATTGGATGCAGATCATAAATTGCTTCCAGTCGATCCTTTGGAATCAAGAGTCCGCGTGGCCCTGGTGCAAAAATCACCTGACCTTCTAGTTGCGAAACAGACTGGACCAATGCAAGACCGGTTGGCTCCTCGACTTCAAGGCCACATAAGTAGATGTAATCAAACCGATCTGTCTCGAGCTCTTTTAGCCACTCTGCTTGAAAGCTGTACTCCACTCCGTGATCCGATAAGAAGGTCCTCTCACCATCAGACTCTACAAAGCAGTAACAGCAACCATTGTCCCCTTCTAATGAGATGCTAGAGGAAATCCCTAATTGTTTTAGCTCTCTCCGAATAAAATCACCATATATTCCAGAACCGACTGGCGAGACAAACTGGTAGGGTTGCGACAAAAAATGAAGGATATTAACGACATTAAAGGCACAACCTCCCACAGACCATTGCTGGTGATCAATATGGGCATCTCCTTCACGACTCGGCAAACGATCCAAGTAAATCATCACATCACAAACTGTAGAACCAATAATTAAGGCAGCTGTCATCTTTTTCTCCTTACTTTGCCTTCTATTATACCAGAGGAAAGATAAAAAACAACCAACCCCATGTGGAGTGGTTGCTTCTCTTTTTAGTCACGATAAACAGGTTGAGGGCCAAAGGTTTGGGAAACCGGCATGATTTCAATCCGATTGACATTGACATGCTTAGGCTGTTGGATCAACCAAGCTACGGTGTTGGCAATGTCTTCCGGCTGAATGGCATGGACACCTCGATAGAGGGCCTCTACCCGTTTTTCGTCTCCTTTAAAGCGAATAGAAGAGAACTCTGTCCCTTCGCAAAGACCAGGTTCAATATTGCTGACACGAATCTTCTTGCCAGCTAGATCCGCCCGAAGATTGAGGGAGAATTGCTTGACAAAAGCCTTGGATGCCCCGTAAACATTGGCCCCTGGATAAGGCACAGTCCCTGCTGTAGAGCCCAAATTGATAATATAGCCATCATTTCGTTCCACCATCTGGGGCAAGATTTTCCTTGTCAGATAGGTCAAACCAACAATATTGGTCTGAATCATGGTCAGCCAGTCTGCGACCTCTGCTTCATAAGCTGGGGCGAGGCCTAGAGCCAAGCCAGCATTATTGACCAAAACATCCACTTTCTCCCAATCTTTTGGCAAACTGGCAAGTGCATGATCTACCTGAGAAAGATCCGTCACATCCATTTGCAGGGGATAAAAGTCTTCTCCCAACTCTTCTTGGAGGGCCTGTAATTTATCGATGCGTCTAGCTGACCCGATCACACGGTATCCATCTGCTACTAAGCGACGGCAGATTGCTTGACCAAAACCAGCTGAAGCTCCTGTTACTAAAATCGTTTCTGACATGACATTACCTCCATGGATTGTAAAAAAATTCAGATTGAGCAGATCCATCAGGTTCTGTCTCTAATTAGAATCTAGATGAACCATCCCTCTCTTGCAAAATTACTTCTTGTATTGGAAGGAAAAATCCTTCAGTTCAATCATTGCTTCTTTCATTTAGTTTGCCTTTTCCCAAAAGAGCGCAAATTGGATGGCTAACTCCGCGATGCGATCCTTGCTATCTAAATCCTCATGACTAGATAAGGTTCGGATATCCCATTTTTCTTCCGAGAGGTGGTCTGCTGCATAGAAGAAATGGCAGAGCTCAAAGCCCCTATAAGCTGCTAAGGCTGCCACTGCCGAACATTCCATATCCACACAGATGGCTCCCGCTTCCTTTCGTCGCTTCATCTTGTCGATGGTTTCCCGGTAGGGTGCATCTGTCGTCCACACTTTTCCTGACTGATAGGAAACCTTGTGGCTTTCAAGAAAGGCTTGGAAGAGAGGAAGGGTTTTCTTGTTTACTTCCACTTCATCACTAGCCGGAAGATAGTGGTAACTGGTCCCCTCGTCGCGAAGAGCAGCCGTTGGAATGATGATGGAAGTCGCTTCGATATCACGGTCTAAAACCCCACAGGTTCCAAAGAGCACCAGTTTTTCCATCCCAAATTGAATCAGGTCCTCTATAATCCCCACACAGGAAGCAGCCCCAACTGGTGCATTAAAGGCACCAATCTGTTGGTCTCCAATAGTGATCCCATAGACCACGACTTCAAAATTGGCCATGGAGGTTCTTGCAATGACCTCATGTTCATAATTTTCAAGGAGGCGAGCAAAAGTTACTCTTGAAAAGCAAGAGATGACTACTTTGGGAAATCCTTCAATTGGTTGGTGTAAGTCTTGTGGATTGATAATCGCCTGTCGATTGGCATCAAATTCTTCTAACAGCATTTCGTGCACCTCTTTCATTCTACTTCTAGGCCCCTATTATACCACAATTAGCCTAGTCATTGGTTTTTGATCAAAGGAAGGGCATAAAAAAGAACTGCTCCCAGACGTTAGATTTTTCGGATCAAACGTCGGAGGGACAGTTCACTATGATATTTTTTACTTGTTCTCCAATTGCGCTAATTCTAGCAAGCGTTCTTTGGATAATTTTTTAATTTCAATTTGACTAGCATCAAGCAACTGGAATTCATCTGGCTCTAAGGCCTCCAGTAAGTCCTTCAGAGCAAGAGAACCAATTGGATGGTAATTTTCTGGCTTACCCGGATCTCCCTCGATCGCTACCAATAGCACCCGCCAATCAATGATACCCGCTAAGCCCACGATTTCTACATATTCTGCAGGAACATGTGGCACCCGTGGCAAGACTGTATCCGTATCTTCTGTCAAGCTATAGCTGGCTAAGAAGGCTCCTGTCTCCTCCTGTTGATAAAAACGGACTTGACTGAAATAAGCTGCACTATATTGAATCTTCTTGATAAAGGCAGAGTAGGCTTCTAGTGGATGGACATGGTTCAAGACTTCCTGCACTGTATCCCGATCCAAATAGACTGGATGAGCGAAGCCTTGTACTTCAAACTCTTTTAGATCTTTTTCTTTCGTCACATTACCCAGCGTTTCTAGGATGACGACTTCATAATCAAAATGGAAAACAGAATCTGGAGTATAGCTTACGCCGTCACTGGCCACAATCTCCGTTCCTAATACTTCTCCTAGGCGACTGATCCATCGAAGGGCCAACTGCCAATCTTCTTCTATCGCAAAAGAGGGCACCTGAATCTGATAAGACTCTTCCTCATCAAAATAGCGTAACTGCAGAGGAAGACCGCTCTTACCAAATACGATACAGTTCAAGCCTTCAAAATCATTTAAGGGACGATGAAGGGTGGCAGGACCATAGTTGTAGGTCATCAACCCTTCTACTAATTTAAGAACTTCCTGTGCCGCGAGTACTTTCTGATAGCCAAATAAGCTCTTTTTATTTTTGATTGAAAACACGATACTCATTTGTTTTCTCCTTTGTGAAATCGCTTACCTAAAGTATAGCACAATTTTCAATCAATTTCCATATAAAAACAGCCTGAGCTTTCAGACTGTTTGTTTCCATTATGCAGGTGCTCCATCAAGCGTCTCACCGATAAGGGCTAAACGCTCACGAACTTCTGCTTGTGACAAGTTGTGTTCTTCTACATAGCGATTGCGAGGGTGAACCCGGCACTCATGCGAACATCCGCGAAGGTACTTGTCTTCATTTTCTTCTGAAGTCAAGATCCGACGGTTACAGAAAGGATTTCCACAGTTGACATAACGTTCACATGGTGTTCCATCAAACCAGTCTTTTCCGACAACGCTTGGATCGACATGGTTGACGTCGACTGCAATCCGCTCGTCAAAGACGTACATTTTCCCATCCCACAGTTCGCCTTGAACTTCTGGATCTTTCCCGTAGGTTGCAATTCCGCCATGCAATTGACCAACATCTTTGTAGCCCTCACGCACCATCCAGCCTGAGAATTTCTCACAGCGGACTCCACCAGTACAGTAGACGACAACGCGTTTGTCCATGAATTTTTCCTTGTTATCACGGACCCATTGTGGCAATTCACGGAAGTTGCGGATGTCTGGACGAATAGCTCCACGGAAGTGACCAAGATCGTACTCGTAGTCATTCCGAGTATCAAGGACAACGGTATCTTCGTCGAGAAGAGCTTCTTTAAACTCTTTTGGTGACAAGTAAGCACCTGTTGTTTCAAGAGGATTGATGTCATTATCGAAATTATCATCTTCTAAACCAAGGTGGACAATCTCTTTCTTATAACGGACAAACATCTTCTTGAAAGCTTGCTCTTCTTCCTCATCGATCTTGAACCAGAGGTCTTCCATCCCTGGAAGGCTGTGAACGTAGTCCATGTATTTTTGCGTTGTTTCGTAGTCACCAGATACGGTTCCGTTGATTCCTTCATCAGCGACTAAGATACGACCTTTAAGGCCGATTGATTTACAGAAGGCCAAGTGATCAGCCGCAAATTGTTCCGCGTTTTCGATGGGAACATATTTATAGTAAAGTAATACACGAATAGGTTTTGCCATGTCATTCTCTTTTCTAAGATTAAATTATCAGAATTTTTCATTCAACTATACCAGTATACTCTCCCAAGAAAACGAATGCAATTTATTTGACTGAAAAATAAAAGCCTGGTTTCCCAGACTTTTATAGGACGAAACCAGGGTTTCAACTTTCTACTCTTCCTTTTCCAACTGGTCCAGATAGGCTTCATAGCGTTTTTTCTCTACTTTTGCAAGAAGCATCACAAGAGAATTCAGCCCCCATACAATCGGAAGATTCAGGAGAAAGGTGATGGGAAGCACTAGCAAGAATTTTGAATGGAAGGGATTTGAGTGATAGACAGCCTGGTTTAATTGAAAATTTTGAGCCCAGATGAACAAGGAAAGAACAAGGGTTACTGCTACAATTCCCGTCACATTTAGATAGCTATAACTGATAAATTTCACACCCAATCGTTGACAACGAACAGAGTAATACAATCCTGAGACGATGAGTAAGGCTACCACCATGATTGGACTGAGCCCCACCTTAGATGTAAAAATGGATCCCACACTAAAAACAGTTAAGGCAAGGAACAGGAAACCAGCCGTCTCAGCACCAGCCTTATTAGCTAAGCCTTCTTCTCGTTCATCTATGATCTGTTTGTTCAGCAATTGTAATCTCATCTCTTCCTCCTTATTCTTCATCCTCTAATTCTGCCTCGATCTTCTCTTGTTTTTTCCGATTGATAAGAGCAAGTGGTTTTTCAAGAAGATCTGTCAGGATGGCAAAGACTAGAATTTCTAATAGAATTTTGACCAGATACTTGGGACTCAAGATAAAGCTCATTGCTTCTCTCTTTCCAATCACATCCATAGCTGTCACAAGCACAGCAAAGAATAGACCTGACCCAAGGCGACTCAACCAGCTATCTTTTTCTAACATATCTCGGATATCAATCCCTGAACTGATCCTTCTTAGCAGAGCATAAATCCCCATGGCAATCAGAAGGAACATCTCAGGTAGATAAGCGACTAGATCTAAGTCCAGGATACTGGATTTCACAAAGGCAGATAGGGCAATAAAGCAGGTCATACCAAGGACAAGCTCTCCTGCGATTTTTCCATCAAGTAGCATGGTCCGTTCATCTTTTACAATTGGTTCTTTCTTTTGTTTCATATTCTTCCTCTTTCTATTATTAAAACTGTTACTCCCAGAACAGTTGATCCAGCGTCTTATCCAAGGTCTTACAGATGGCAAGACAGAGACTGAGGGTTGGGTTATACTTTCCCGCCTCAATCAGACCGATGGTCTGGCGCGTCACTCCAATGGCATCTGCAAGATCCCCCTGGGTCATATCATGCTCGACCCGGGCCATTTTTAATTTGAGATTTTTCGCCACATGATTTTCCTTTCTTGTTTTTATAGTTTTATTATACACTATATTTTCTATTTTGCAATATATATCTTACATTTTGTAAAAAATATTTTTGATAAAACAAAAAAAGCCTGGTTTCCCAGGCTTTCTTAGTTTCCTCTTCTTTTTGTTAGAAATGACTGTAGGATATATGATAGTCCCCATCCTAATCCAGCACCCAGTATGACCGTGAGGACAAACCAAGTGATGGTCGCTAGATCTGGTGATACCATCACCCGATTGACATAGTCTATCGATTTACCACGATCCAGTAACGACATGCGGTAACTGGCTGGATAGAACCACATCATAAGAATGGGCCCTGTTGTCGCAAAGGCAAAAATAACAAAAGACAAGACATTTCGTAAATTCGAGCGAAAACGACCACTTGAGGCGACCATCTCCGCAAAACTTCCGGCGATCAAGGCTGGAATAAAGGCCCCTGCACCATGACGCGAAAAGAGGAAGAAGGATCCGATCACGCAGCCAACTATAAAGATAGATCCAACTCCTTTTATTTTTTCTAGATAATAGCGGTAGATCGTCCCGCCAAACAGGGCTGAAAAGGCAGGAGCATAAAACATATTTCCTTGATGATCGACCAGATTTCCAACTAAGACCCCCAGTCCAATCGCAAGAAAATAGAGGAAAATGAAGGCTCCAACTTGTTTTATTTGATTCACATTTATTCTATTCATTGGACACTGATCCTAACGGTGGCTAATTTTCTTCGAAAGGAAGTCCCCGATAAATTGGACCAGAACGATCAGAATCAGGATCAATAAGGTCGCCACAAAGATGACATCATTGTTAAACATGTTTTTCCCGTAGTTGATGGCCAAGGTTCCTAATCCTCCAGCACCAACGGCACCTGCCATGGCGGTTTCTCCAATCAAGGAAATGATGGTCACCGTTGTTACACGGATCAAATCAGGAAGCCCTTCACGAAGGTAGACACCAACAATATCCCAGAAGGTTGCCCCACTTGCTTGTGCTGCTTCAATCACGCCTCCATCCAACTCGGACAAGACTACTTGGACTTGGCGGGCAAAGAATGGAAAGACAGCCAAAGACAGCGGAACAAGGGCTGCTGTAGGACCAATGGTATTTTTCAAGAGCAAGTAGGTCAAGGGATTAATAAAGGCCAACAAGATAATGAAAGGAATGGCGCGGAACAAGGAAGTAATCTTATCCAAAATTTGGAAAACGATTCTATTTTCGATGACACCACCTGGACGGGTCAAGACTAACAAAAGTCCTGTCATCAAACCTAAAAATCCACCAATAATGAAGGAAATAACGGTCATGTAAAGAGTCAAGTAAATAGCGGTTCCCCATCCATACTGGCCAGACCACCCTAATTTATAGACATTTGGTAAATATGTTTGAATTAACTGGATCATGCTTTTCTCCCATCTTTCACAATAGTCACGGAAACTCCTGCATTTTCTAACTCAGCTTTGGCCGTTTCCAGATTTTGAGTCTCACCTGATAAGATGACCACCAACTCTCCGACAGGCGTGTGATCAAGGATCTCGATGTTCCCAAATAAAATGTTGGCAGATACTTGGTACTGCTTGTAAATATCATTGATGATGGCTGTATCTGTCACAGAACCTGCATACTTGAGATGCGCCAACATCGAATCATCAGGCAAGTTCTTCACAATCGCTTGTTGGTTGATTTTCACCATGGCTTCATCGATACCTGTTGCAACAGTGATAAAGTCTTGGGTCAAGGCATTTTTCGGATTCGAGAAGATATCTAAAACAGATCCTTCTTCGATCAATTCGCCATTTTGCATGACAGCTACTCGGTTCGCTATATCTTTGACAATTTGCATCTCATGGGTAATCAAGACAATGGTTAAACCAAGTTTCTTGTTCAATTCTTGCAACAGAGCTAGAATTTGTTTGGTCGTCTTTGGATCCAAGGCTGAAGTTGACTCATCTGAGATCAAAATCTTTGGATCATTGGCAAGGGCACGCGCAATCGCTACCCGCTGCTTTTGTCCACCAGACAATTGGGCTGGGTAATTCTCTGCACGGTCAGCTAGACCAACTAGTTCCAACAATTTCGCCACTTTCTCATTCTTTTGTTCTTTGTTTAATTTAGAATGCTTGAGGGCGAAAGCAACATTTTCTGCGACAGTCATTTGAGCCATCAGGTTAAAGTGTTGGAAGATCATCCCGATATCCCGACGTTTCTCTCTTAGGGCAGCTGGTTTTAAGGTCACCTGATCTTGATAAATCACATCTCCATCCACAGTAATGGTTCCGGCGCTAGGCACTTGCAAGAGATTGATCACCCGAACCAAGGTCGATTTTCCGGCTCCGGAATAACCCACAATCCCATAGATATCGCCTTCATTGATCTGAATGGTCACATCTTTGACAGCTTGAATCTGACGTTTCTTTTGCTGGAAGGTCACATCAATGTGGTCCAGCTGAATCATTGCTTTACTCATAACTTGCTATTAACTCCTTTATCAATTCAATATGGGTGTAATAATCGGCGATTTTCACATTTTCATCGCCCCCATGGTCACGGCTATTGGCATTGCCAATTCCAAAGGCTGCCATCGGTACCTGCAAAGCCTCAAATACCGTATGCATTGGTCCTGTTCCCGCTGTTGTAGGAAGAACTGAAACCCCTTCTCTATAGAAATCTTTGGCCAGCTGAATAACATTTAAAATCGATGGGGCACTCATATCACTTCGGTAACTCATTTCACCGAGAGTGTAGACCAATTCGACCTGATCATAGCCATTTTTCTTCAATTGCTGCTTGATCTTTTCTAAGACATCTTTGGGATCTAGTCCTGGAACCAAGCGCACCTCCATCTTAGCACGTGCCTCTGCTGGAAGAATGGTCTTGACACCTTGACCTTGGTAACCAGAACCAAAACCTTCAATATTCAAGGCTGGTTCAAAATAGAAACGGCGCAGGAATTCTTTTCGATCTTCCTTCAAGATTGGAAGGGTTAGACCATAGGTTTCCGCTACATCTTCTGGTCCTTTGTTGGCATATTGCTCAATCAAAGCTAGCTCGCGTTCATTGGGTTCTTGGATCTGATCATAAATCCCATCCACCAAGATTCGGCCTTCTTTGTCACGAAGACTGGCGATAGCATTTAACAAATACCAAGAAGCAGAGTCCACCACGCCACCATAGCTGGAATGGATATCCACTTCTGCACTCTTCACCACCATATCAAATGTGACGATCCCTTTGCTACCACCGGAAATTTCCAACTGACCCTGATTATTTCGGGTACCTTGTTCCCAAACTAGGAGGTCCGCCCCACGCAAGTGTTTCTTATGTTTGGCCAAGTATTTATCCAAGTCAGTCGATGCGGACTCCTCTGCCCCTTCGATGATAAAGGTGATATTGACTGGCAAATCGCCACTTTCACGAATGTATTTTCGAAGAGCTGTGAGACGAGCTGTGATATGTCCCTTGTCATCATCAACCCCTCGACCGTACATGGTCCCGTAATGAACCGATAAGGTAAAAGGATCTCCCGTCCAAGGTTGGTCTCCATCCGCTGGTACTGTATCATAGTGGTTATAGAAGATGATGGTTTTTGCGTCTGGATTTGGGGAGAAAAATTTGGCAATCACAAAAGGGGCTGTGTAGCTATCATCAACTTCGACTTTGGCTCCTGCAGCTGTAAAAATTTCCCCCAAATAGTTGGCCACTTCCTTGAGACCTACTTGTTGAGCAAAGATGGATTTTTTTGAAATCAAGGTTCGCAACACTTCAAAATAATGTTGTGCGACCTCATCATTTTCAAATTTTCGAATTTGTTCCGCTTCTGTTGCAAAAGGCATGCATTCCTCCTAATACACGATAAGAGGTAGAGAATTGCTTCTCCACCTCCTTCATACACTTGAGATCGAATCTTAAAAGACTGGTTGGTCCATTCCTTCTGAAGATTCTTCGATCACTTTCTTCACATTGTCTTTGTGATAGGCTTTGATGATTTCTTTGATAGCTTTTGCTTTATCAGATTTTTCCCAATCTTTCTTAGCAGCGATCAAATTGTACCATTGTTTTGAGTTGTTGTCTTTCTTTTCAACATAGATAGCTTTTTTGAAATCAACGCCTGCTTCACGAACGAAGGTATTGTTGATGACAGCAGCATCTACTGATGGAAGAGCAGATGGTGTTTGTGAAGCATCCAATTCAGAGATCTTCAAATCTTTTGAATTTTCTTTGATATTTGATACGTTTGCCAATTGTCCATCTTTGGTATCCAATTTAATCAAACCTGCTGATTGCAAGACATACAAGGCACGGCTTTCATTTGTTGGGTCATTTGGTACAGCGATTGTTCCACCTTTAGGAATTTCTTTGATAGAAGTGTATTTGTTTTTACCGTTTTCTGTACCAGAGTAAAGACGGATTGGAGCGATGTAAGTATCTGCTACTGCAACAAGGGCTTTGTCGTTTTTAGAATTCCAGTTATCAAGGAAGTTGTAGTGTTGGAATGCATTGATATCTACGCTACCATCTTTTACAGCCACGTTTGGTTGTGAGTAATCTGTAAATTGAGTGAATTCCAATTTGATCCCTGTTTTAGCGTCATCCAAGTTCTTTTGAACTTGATCCCAACGAGCTTTTTCAGTGTCGCTCAAAGTCATGACACCCACTTTAACTGTTGTTTCACCATCTTTGCTAGATGAGTTTGAAGAACCACATGCTGCAAGAGCAAACGTTGCGATAGCTGCAAGAGCTGTTAAACCAAGAATTTTTTTCAATTTCATTTTAAAATCTCCTTTAAATAAATATTATTCTTTAATATCTTTTGCTTCTGGTAGGTAAGAACCACCGAAGTATTTTTTAGACAATTTTTCAAGGGTTCCATTGTCATAGAGTTCCTTGATGCGTTTGTTGACAAATTTTTGAAGGTCTTTATCCTCTTTTGCAATAATTGGATAAACATAAGGTTGTTGGTCGCTTGGAAGCTCAATGACTTTCAAGTTGTCATAGCCTTGATCACGAATGATGGTATCTACAGAAATCCGTTCGAAGATCTTGTAATCGGTACGACCATCCGCTAGATTGGCCATGATGGTTTGAATCGTTCCATCTGTGTATTGCAAGTCGGTTGGATTATCTGAATGTTTTTTATTGTAATCTTCTAATTGTTTAGCAGTAGATGTTCCTTGAACAACTTCTGTTTTCTTGCCACCAATGTCATCCAAAGATTTAATAGAAGAATCTTTTGGTACGACCAATACTAGTGGATTACGAGCATATGGATTTGGATAGAGGTATTTTTCTTCCCGCTCTTTTGAGTAGCTGATGTTGTTGGCACCGATTTGGAAACGGTCACTATCTAATCCAGCAAAGACTGAAGACCACTCTGTCTTGTTAAAGTTCACTTCGTATTTGTCTGAACCTTTAAAGATTTCACGCAAAACTTCGATTTCATAACCGGTTAGCTTGCCGTCTTTTTCTTCATAAGAGAAGGGTTTGGTTGTTCCAACCGTCCCAACTTCAATGGTTTTCTTCCCACTGGCTGATTTGCCAGATGAACATGCTACTAAAGCACTGGTTGCAAGGACTGCAACTAATCCTAAAGCAGAATACTTAATCATTTTTTTTAGATTCATAGGATCTCCTTTTTGGTTTCAGGCACATAAAACGCCATTTTAAAAGTATTTTTTAATTTTATCAAAAAAGCATTTACTTGCCTAATATATATTTTTTATGGAGGTGATAGTTTTTCTTTATCACACTTATTTTTCTTTAAAATACCGCAATAAAGCTTGCGCATTTTCAACATAATAGGGAACCGAAACCTCAAAGGCTGCATCATCGATGGTCATGTGATCATGATGGAGGTCTGGCGCATCCGGCTCTCCATTCGAACCAATAAAGGCAAAGACTCCAGGAATTCGCTCTTGGTAAAAGGCGAAGTCTTCTCCAGCTGTAGAAGGATTTGCTGGAATCACTTCAGCCAAGCCTTGTGAAGCTTCCCAAACCACTTTCGTCAATTCCTCATCATTAAAGGTAACGGGCGGTGTCACACCCCACTCAAAAGCCACATCTACTTCCAGACTTTCTGCAATGTGTCGAATGATGGAAATAAAATGTGCCTTCAAGTCTCTTTGCACACTTGGATTAAAAGAACGAATGGTTCCTTCAAAATAGCCTGATTTTGGGAGCACATTCCAGGTTGAGCCCACATCCAGGTGCGTAATGGACAAAACAGCTGTTTCAAAGGGAGAAACGGTCCGTGAAATTAATAATTGTACATTCTGAACCATGGTTGTGACGGCCGTTACAGTGTCAACTCCCAAATCTGGTCTTGCGGCATGACTACTAACCCCTGTCACGGTAACCTTGAATTTCTCAACCCCTGCCATCATAGCTCCAGCATTCAAAGCAAGTTGCCCTGCTTTTAGCTGAGGAATGTTGTGAAAACCAATAATTCCTTGAACATCCTCCAACAGTCCTGTTGCCAAAACATCAGAAGCACCTTCTGAGATTTCTTCTGCTGGCTGAAAGATCAAGCGTACAGTTCCTTCAAGCTGGTCTTCTTTTTCCTTGAGAAGAGCTGCTGCTCCCAGAAGACTGGTTTGATGAAAATCATGGCCACATGCATGCATGACTCCTGGATTCTGACTTTGGTAGGGCAGATTCGTTTGTTCCAAAATTGGAAGGGCATCGATATCTGCTCGAAGTGCCACCACCGGTTGGCCGGAACCAATTTCTGCAATCAGACCAGTTTTTAGTCCGCTCTCTAAAATACGGATCCCCAACTCTTCTAAACGCTCTTTTAGAAAGGCGGTTGTCTGGTATTCTTGACCAGACAATTCTGGGTGTTGGTGGATATAGTGGCGAATCTCTGCTAACTCTTCATAAGAAAAAGCCACAAGCCTTCATCTCCTTTCAAACTTAAAATTATTTTATCACTAATAGGTGTTTCCGTCTAATTCTTGTTTCTTGGGTTTTGATATAGTTTCAAACTATAGATAAAAACACTCCTAGATACATGTCCTTGGAGTGCCAACTTCCGCATTAAGAAAGATTTCCCTCGAATTTTTCCATTAAGCTATCACTATTATAGGCTTTTTCTACTTCCCATTTGCCATCTTTCTTAACAAAGGTCAACTGGTAGTCGTACCGATCCGGCGTCGTCAAGGGGCGATCTGCAAGAGAAGCCATCATTTCCTCTCTATAGGCTTTGTTTTGAGCCTGATTCGCCTCGATAATCCCTGGATAGTCTTTTCGATGTTCCTGATAGAAGGTCTGCATGTGGTTTAAGATCGTCTTTTCCATGCTGACCGTCTCAGGATTTAGACTAATGACCACCTTGTCCGGGAGATATTGTTTAACCTTATAGGTTAATTTCGCACGCTTAGCATTTTCTTTTTCGTAAGCATCGATAAACTGGTTCACTTCTTCTTCAGAGAATTGGTAATCATGTAGTTTACGAGTAAAGTCAGCGGCAAATTTCGCATGGAAATCACTGGCTTCCTTTTTCAAATCAGTTCCCAAAACAAAAGCATCGTCCTTTTTGACCTTTCGTTGGCCACTGAAGTAAACTTGATTGATGTATTCATCTGCTAGAATAGTGGAAGCTTCCACCTTATCCTCATACTGAGAAGAATCCACCGCAAATTTTAAAGGTTTGGATTTTTTATCAGAGCTATAGGTTTTTCGTTCATACTGCACTTCATATTTTTTACCTTTTTCGACTGGAAAAACGATATAGCCGGTTAATTTTTTATCCTGGGCCAACTGATCACTCTTGAGCAATTGGAAGGCTTCACTTTGGTCATAAATTCCTGACTGCAATTTGACCTTGTTATTATCCGCATCGTAAATGGTGATATCTGAATCTGACACGTTGATAGATTCTTTGGCAACATTTTTAAATTCTAATTGAAGGGCTAAATAGCTTCCGTCTTCTGAGTCATTGAGGACAGGTGGTTTGATGTATTGCCCTCCTTTTAAACTCACCTCGACTTGACCGTCAGATGCAGAGCTTTTCGCTGCTTTTTCTGTCTTTGCTTGCTGCGAATTTGTCTTTTGAGCACTGATTCCACAAGCCGCTAAACTCAAGGTCGCTACAGCAAATAGGGTCCATTTAAAAATCTTTTTCATCCTCATCTCCTTAAAAAAGTTTTGTTCTATTTTAACATCTTTTTCTAGCGATGTATACGCTATATAGTGATAACTCTCCCTCAGAGGGCGAGGATTACAAAAAGGCCAAGACCTTCGTCTCAACCTTTTAACTAAAATATGATTGGTTTTGGTTTTACAAGATTCCTTTTTCTTTTTGAATCATGAAATCCTTGAGGGAAATCAAGAGAACTGCAAGGAGGATCATGGCCATCCCAATCACATCAACCATAAAAAAATGCTCCTTCATAATGACAAAGGCAAAGAAAACTGCCGAAACAGGCTCAAAGGACGCCAGCAAGCTTCCTTTAACGGCTCCTACCAAAGAGGTTCCTTTCAGAAAGGCTGTATAGGCAAAAATCGTCCCAATCACCACCAAGCCAAAAAGGGCCATCCAGGTATCGAGTCTGTAGTTTCCAGAAGAAGAGAGAAGACCACTAAAAGGGAGCATTAGGATTCCTGGAATAGTCATCCCAACTCCAATCACCAGCATGCTTCCCCATTTTTGAATTAAGTTCAGAGGTAGAATGATGTAAAGGGCATAGGCAAATGCTGACACCACTCCCCAAGCCAAACCTTTGGGATTGATGGCCAATTGATTGAGTTGACCATGGGTTGCTATTAAGAATGTGCCACCAATCGCTAGAAGCATCGAAAACACTTCTGCTAGTGTAGGGGCCACCTTATCAATGATACAGGTATAGGCTAAAATTCCCACTGGACAGAGATACTGTAACACCGTAGCAGTCCCAGCATTGGTTTCAGCAATCGCCTCTAAATAGGTCAACTGAGTCAATAACAATCCTAAAAAGGCAAAAATAAGAAGGGGAAGGTAGGAAGATTTATCTTTGGCAAAGTCCAAAAACTTCTCCTTATCTGCAACGTAGGAAAGAAGAATAAGGACAATTCCAGAAAAAAGCAAACGGAGATTTGTTAACTCAATAGCCGAAAATCCATGAACCATTAAATATTGCCCGCTAACTCCGGATAGTCCCCAAGCGATCCCGGCGATCAAGGTCATGAGTGTTCCTTTCATCGTCTTTGACATAGTCCCCTCCTAAATCTGTTCCTTACTTTTATTGTATCATAAAAGGCCGAAACGAAACGTTTCAGCCTCATATATTTCATATAAATTTATTCGCTTATTCAGGTTGAACCAAAATCTTGATTTGAGATTTATCTTGTGTTAATTCAATAAATCCTTCTTCAACGATATTTTCCAATTTAATTTTCTTGGTAACCAATTTTTCAGCAGAGAAGTAGCCTTGTTCCATCAATTCCAATACTTTAGGGAAAATATGACGGTAGGCAATAATTCCTTTGAGAGATTTTTCTTGGATAGCGAATTCATTTGGATTGATGCTAGCTTCACGTTCCCAGATAGATACGACCATACATTCCCCAGCTTTATGAACAGCTGCAAGGGCTTGACCTAAAACAACTGGAACTCCAGTCACTTCATAAGAAACATCTGCTCCACCACCTGTCAAGCGATGGATGGCTTCGACGATTGTTTCTCCTTCTTCTGGGCGAACAACGATTGCTCCCAATTCTTCCGCTTTCGCTTGGCGTTCAGGAGACAATTCAACAGCATAGATTTTTGATGCTCCTGCTGCACGAAGGGCTTCAACGATCAAAAGACCAATTGGACCCAAGCCAAAGATAACAGCTGTATCTCCAGTTTTCAATGCAGATTGACGAACTGCATAAACAGCTACAGCAGCAGGTTCTGTGAGAGCGGCTTGTTCATAGCTCAAGCTGTCTGGAATCACATGAACCAAATCCCCATCAAGAACACAATATTTAGCAAAACCACCATCTGCAGCGAGGCCGACGAAGTTCAAGTTTGGATCGAGGTTATAGTCACCAATTAAGTTGTGCTCTGCAAGAATTGGTTCGATAGTGACACGATCGCCAACTTTGACACGAGTCACATCACTTCCGACTTCTACAATCTCACCAGAGAATTCATGTCCCAAAGTGACCGGTGCTTTTTGACCAGAATACACATGTTCTTCAGTTGGGATGAAGATCGGTCCATCCAAATATTCATGCAAGTCCGTACCACAGATCCCTGTGAACTTAACTGCCACTTTTACTTGATGTGGTTGTACTTCAGGTACTTCCACTTCTTCGATACGAACGTCTTTTGCTGCATGCCAGCGAGCTGCTTTCATAGTAGCCATATGATGATCTCCTTGTTTTCACCTTTTTTGTTTTCTTTTCAGGAAACTTTATATTTAAAATTGTAAACGTTTTCCTTTTGTTTGTCAAGGAAAAACTGAAGATGAAAAAGAGCAGCCCTTTGACTGCTCCTTCTTATTTCTTCTTGATACGAGAAGATTCCAATCTCCACCCAACAATCCAACCAAGGACTAGGAGATAATTTTCAAGCGCCCCGATCCCATTGACCGGCAGATGATAGTGAAAGTAACTGAAGAGATGATTAGTACCGATCCCAATCCCACCTAGGATCAAAACCAATAGAACCGTACGAAGATAAAACCAATCGTATTTAAGATTGACAGCAATCAAGATCACAAGAACCGCCACATTCCAAATCCCAATCTCCCGTTGCCAACCGACAGAAACACCATATCCTGAATGACTTCCCATATAAGATGGAAAGAATAACTGGAAAATAATCGCTCCAGTCATGGCGATGATAACTAGGACAAATAAGGCTCTTAAAAACTTGTTCATGTAACTCCTCCTAATGTCAGTTGATATGTAATGGTCTTTCCTATTCTAACACAATTTTATGGATAGTAAAAACCAACCTCTCGGCTGGTTTTTTATCTATTATTCTTCTTTCAACTTCGCCAATTCTTGGGCAAGTAACTTGAGGGCTACTTGTGGGTTGGCTTGGCCTTTGGTTGCTTTCATGAGGAAACCTGTGAAGGCCTTGTCTGCATTCCGTTTTCCTGACTTGAAGTCAGCTACGGCTGCTTCGTTGTCTGCAAAGACTTGGTGGATGATTGGGATCAAGACTTCAGGATCTGAAATCTGTACCAAGCCAGCTTTTTCAACGTATTCACGCGCTCCACCACCGTTTTTCGCCAAGTGAACGAAGACTTTCTTGGCAATCTTAGATGAAATCGTTCCATCTTCGATGATGGCAATCATTTCGACCAAGTTTTCTGGTGTCAATTGGATTTCTTCCAGCGTTTTGCCTTCTGCGTTCAAGAATTGCGCGACTTCCCCTTGGAGCCAGTTAGAGACTTGTTTTGCATCTCCGCCAAGGGCTACAGCTGCTTCAAAGAAGTCAGAAGTGACTTTCGTCGCTGTCAATTGGTTGGCATCATAGTCAGACAAGCCAAGCTCTGCCACATAGCGAGCACGACGGTCTTTTGGAAACTCTGGCAACTCTGTGCGCATTTCCTCGATCCACTCATCTGAGATTTCAAACAAGGGAAGGTCTGGTTCTGGGAAGTAACGGTAATCCGCAGCTCCTTCTTTGACACGCATAAGAATCGTGCTCTTGTTGGCTTCATCGTAACGACGTGTTTCTTGACGAATGACCCCACCTGAACGCAAGATTTTCGCTTGACGCTCAACTTCGTATTCAAGACCTTTACGGACGTTTGAGAAAGAGTTCAAGTTCTTCAACTCAGTCTTGGTACCAAATTCCTCTTGACCATATGGACGAAGGGAAATGTTGGCATCGACCCGCATCGATCCTTCTTCCATCTTGACATCAGAGATACCTGTGTATTGGATGACTTCTTTCAAAGCTGTCAAATAGGCGTAGGCTTCTTCTGGAGAACGCATATCTGCTTCAGATACGATTTCGATCAATGGAACCCCTTGACGGTTAAGGTCTACGTAAGAGAAGCCGTCTGTTCCGTGCGTGTTCTTACCAGCATCTTCTTCCAAGTGGGCCCGTTCAATCCCGATTTTCTTAGTTGAGCCGTCTTCCAATTGCACTTCAATCCAACCGTTATATCCGATTGGCTCGTCAAATTGCGAAATTTGGTAGGCCTTTGGATTATCAGGGTAAAAATAGTTCTTACGGTCAAAGTGCATGTGCTGATGGATATCCATATTCAGGGCCAAAGCAGCCTTGATACCAGCATCTACAACACCTTTGTTCAAGACAGGAAGCACACCTGGGAAAGACCAGTCAATCACATTAGTATTGGCATTTTGCTCGTTCCCAAATTGAGCAGAGGTTGGTGAGAAAATTTTTGAGTTTGTATTCAATTCAACGTGGACTTCAAGTCCGATGACTGTTTCAAAGTTCATTAATTGTCACCTCCGAAAATAAGGGGTTGTTGCTTGTGGTAATCCGTCGTTGCTTCAAAGGCAGCTGCAGCTTGGTAGATGGTTTCTTCAGAATACTTCGGACCAATCAACTGCAAACCAACTGGAAGACCTTGCGCAAAACCTGCAGGAATCGAAATCCCTGGAAGACCTGCCAAGTTGACTGGAATGGTCAAGAGGTCAGCCAAGTACATGGCAACCGGATCATGGTTGAGCGAATCCAAATCAAAGGCTACACTTGGAGCTGTTGGACCAAGGATAAGGTCGTAATCTGCAAAGACTTTTTCGAAGTCTTGGATAATGAGGGTACGGACTTGACCAGCTTTCTTGTAGTAAGCATCGTAGTAACCAGATGACAAACTAAAGGTACCCAGCATGATCCGGCGTTTGACCTCATCGCCAAAGCCTTGACTACGAGTGTTCACGTAGATATCATCCAAGTTCTTGGCATCTTCCGCACGGAAACCATAGCGAATACCGTCGAAACGTTGCAAGTTTGAAGAAGCTTCAGATGAAGCGATGATGTAATAAACGGCAACCCCGTATTTAGAGTGTGGAAGGCTGACTTCTTCGACAGTCGCTCCCAATTTTTCAAAGTGTTTGGCCGCATTAAGAATCGTTTCTTTGACTTCTGGGTCAATTCCTTCCCCAAGGTATTCTTTCGGAAGGGCAATCTTTATCCCTTTGATGTCTTGACCAATCTTAGAAGTAAAGTCTGCTACACGAACAGGTGCAGAAGTTGAATCCTTGGCATCTTCGCTGGCAATGACATTAAGCAATTGAGCATTTTCCTTAACCGTTGGTGAGAAGGTACCAATTTGGTCAAGTGAGCTACCAAAGGCAATGAGACCAAAACGGGAAACCGTTCCATAAGTTGGTTTGAGACCAACAATCCCGTTGAAGGCAGCAGGTTGGCGGATAGAACCACCGGTATCCGAACCAAGGGACAAGCGGACTTGCCCTGAAGCTACAGCTGCAGCAGAACCACTAGAAGATCCACCAGGCACCTTGCTGTGGTCCCAAGCATTCTTGGTTGGTCCATAGTAAGAAGTCTCACCAGATCCACCCATGGCAAATTCATCCATGTTGGTCTTCCCGATGACAATCATATCTTTGGCCTTGGCATTGGCAACAGCTGTCGCATCAAAGATTGGCTCGTAGTTATAGAGCATTTTTGATGCCGCAGTCGTCAAGATGCCATCTGTTGAGATATTGTCTTTGACAGCGAGTGGAATCCCTGACAGGAGGTTGTCTGCATCGATTCCTTTTTCATCAATAGCCTTGGCTTGTGCAAGGGCAGCTTCTTCGGCCACCGTTACAAAGGCATTAACCGCTTCTTCACGCGCCTTGATATCGTCAAGCGTCGCTTGTGTCAATTCCGTTGCTGAGATTTCCTTAGAGACAAGGAGGTCGTGCAACTCTTCAATGGTTTTATGGTTGAATGACATTAGGCATCTCCTCCATCTTCTAGGATAGCTGGTACCTTGATGTAGTAATTGTCTTTTTCAGGTACATTTTTAAACAAGCGGTCACGGTCAGTCCCTTTTTCAGCGATATCCGGACGCAATACGGTCTTACGATCCGCCATGGTCGTTGTTGGAGCAACACCTGTCGTGTCCACTTCTTCCAACAATTCCACCATGTCGACAATTTTAGACAAGGTTGTCGCAAACTCAGCTGTCTCTTCTGGAGAGAATTTCAATTTTGAAAGATTGGCAACGTGGGTTACCTCTTCTTGCGTAATTTTCATCTTGCTTCCTTTCGTGAAATGATGATTTTTCAATACCCTCTATTTTACCATAATTTAGCCCAATTTGCTTGCCTTAGAAAAAATCTGTAGGACTTTTTTGTCGCTACAGATTCTTCTTTTTATATTTCTTTTCCGCCGAATTGCCCCATCTCCATTAGAGTCTCTTTCCAGACTTCCTGGACATTAGAAGCGAGGTAAGAAGAGGCCAAGTCATAAGAAGCCTGGTGAAATGGAGCGAGGTCGCTTTCAAAGAGCTGGACCAGCTTGTCCGCCAACTCTTTCACCAACTCTTCTTCTGGCATTGTCTCGCTATAAGGTACCAAAAAGCCATTTTTACCCTCTTTTATAAAAGTTGGATTGCCATAACGGGCATCAAAGCCCAGCAAAGCCAAACCTGCTCCAGCAGCCTCCATCAAAGTCAAACCAAAGGTCTCCCACTGAGAAGTGGTGAGGTAGGCTTGGTAGCAAGGATAGATCTGCTGAAGATCCGCATGACCGCGTAGGTGAATATAATCTTGTGCTGCAAGCTCCTGAATCAGGTGTCGCAAATTGTCCGCTTCTCCCCCCTTCCCATAAATATCAAACTGAAGGGCTGGGAGTTGTTCATGAGCTTGGGCCACTACTCGAATGGCCAAATCGATGCGTTTTCTTGGATCCAAACGGGAAGCTGTGAGCACACTAAAGGGAGGTCTGTCTCCTAGTGATTCCGTCAATTCTTCTAGATGCCCTACTGGAATGCTATAGATTGGAATTCCTTGGCATCCTTGTTTAGCAAGTGTCTGCTCCAAGACTTCTTTTTGAAGATCCGTTGCTGTGATGAAATAATCGAAGCGTTTGGCATACTTGAACACATAATAATATTCATAATTGAGATGGCCATTTTCAAATTCATGCTCCGAATGAAACACCATGGCGAGCTTTGAAGGAGCAGCTTTCTCCAACAAAGGGCGAGCAAAATCCATGCGCGAAGCCCGGTCAAGCAGAATCAGATCTTCTTCTTTTAGCGACAGCTGCGACAAAAAACGTCTCATCACTTCTGTATGGTTGGTCAAAATCTCAGACCCCAGTTTATAGAGCCAGCTTCCACCTAACCTCGATTCTTCAAAAGCGATAGTCCCATCTTGATGGTGATAGATCCGTCTGACAACACTACCATACTGAAAATACTCTGTGACAAGTTTACAAGCTCCATAATACTCTCGCTTGATCCTATTTCCAGCCAAAAGATAGTCTACATAGCGGACACAGTTTGGATGATAGGGATCCAAATGAAAGCTCAAGGCGTTTCCATCCGCAAATTGGTAGCGAATGGCTCTTTCCGTTTTTTCAACAACATCCAGACGCGTCAGTTGAAACTCCATTTGCAAGGCCCCTACCGTCTTTTGAGGGACCGTAGTCTGTTGATCCGTAAAAGCTAAATGGGCAAAAAGCAGTTCCTCATCCCGGTGCCCCAATGAGAGGTAATAGGCCAATTTTTCTGGAGTGGGCCAAGTGGTAAAGACAAACTTCGCTGCCACTCCTAGTCTCCGGAGCATCTTTGCCCGAGAGGCTTGTGCAACATCAACCCCATTGGGTTCGAATCCCACTAATAGATTAAAGGTATAAATGGTCATGCGGTTCCTCCCTCTAATCGCTTAAACAGCTCTTCCAAAGCTTCTTTTTCAGGCAATTTCAAGATTCGTGCCTGCTCTCTTACCAATTCTTTGTAGGTCTCTGGCTGCTGGAGCAAGGTATCTAGTTGCTGTTCCATTTCTTCGACTGTATCTGTGATTGTGCTCAAGTTTTTATAGGCTTCCTGATGCACCGTGCTCTTCAAACCAAATAAGACTTGCCCATTTTCAAGAGCATGAAGGCTACTGCTCCACACTTCTTCTCCTCGGTTGCAATCCAGATAAATAGAGCAGCTGGATAACAAGTTCTCATATTTTTCTAGCGAAATCCCTGGATAGAGGTGCACGTTAGAACAAGTCTCCAAGTCTGTTAATTTCGGTCCCATGGCTGTCAAAGCAGCAATGTGAAAGGTTACTTGTGGGAATTGATGGGCCAGTCTAGATAAACCTTCAACCTCTTGAGAAGCCGTCATGACCAGGGCTTCTGGTTGAAAACTTTCCTGCTCCACATCTACCAGCCCTGACAAGGCTGTGATCCCGTCTTTTTTCTCCCTCAACAGACCATCTTCTACCAACAAAATCTGACTGACTTGTTCTTTGATCTCGTCTAGTTCATGAGCGTCATTGGCACAGTAGGCGAGTCTTTCCTTTGGTATCTCTGTCACAACATCTAGCAATGCCTTGTCCATCAAAAGAACAGCTTCATCTTCCGGTAAGACTTGTTCTAGGACAGCTCTCTGCAGCTCTTCCTTACTGGCATACAGGCGATCCCGTCCCTTAGGAGTTTGAAGCAAAAAGGTTCCTTGTGAGACAAAGTGAAGCAAGACTTCTTCTTGCTGACGGTTCAAATAAATGTCTAAATATGGTTGACCAGCTTCCGTAAGGAGACTCTGCTTGCTTCTCCAGCCATAGCGATTGTAGAAATCAATAGATGCGATCTCTTCTCCCTGACCAAACCACTCTACTCTGTCAACCGTTCGCGACAAGATATCCCCTCGTAAAACCACATTGGCACGACGTTCCTCCCCATCAAAAAGATAGGTTGTGATCCCAAGCGTCCAACATTCCCATAATTCTGGAACCTCTAAATCATTGAAAAATAATGGTTGCCCAACTGTTGATGCCGGGTCTGTTTGGGTAAAAAAGGTCGCCAGACTATCTGTCTGTTGATCCA
>NZ_KV834634.1:47340-53413 GCF_001837905.1 Streptococcus sp. HMSC076C09 | reverse complement strand
GTCTGTTGATCCAAATCTGTTTCCAAATTGGTCACAAACACACGGTAGGGCTGGCCAAGTTTGTCCAATAATTTTCGCAAACGATCCAGCTCTCTGGTCTGCTCTGATGCAATAATGAACATGCTGATCCTTTCTCATCATTAAGTTCTTAGTCCATGGTTTCAACGAAACTGAGGTTGATCACCACACGCTCATAGGTTTCTGACTCTTGTAAGCCTGCTTCTTCTAGTTTTTCAAGAGCTCGTTTCAAGCGCGTTTTGTAGATATAGCGGTGCCAGGTCAGATCATAGCCCAACATCCCAAGAAGAGCCAATTTTTCTTGCTTGGCTTCCATCTCATCGAGTACCCGCTTTTCTGTCCAAACCTGGGACAGAGTATCTGAACGACCCACGCGATACCAATAAATACATTTCTCCGTATGGACCACCCGATTGGCTTTTAAGAAGAGCTTGTACATCAGGAAGTTATCCTCGACATTTTTTCCGACCGGAAAACGAAGCCCTTCAAATAAGTTACGCTTATAGAGCTTCATCATAGCACACGCCCAGGCCATATCTCTGGTCTCCTGAATGGCATCGTGGTCCATAATTGCTCGCCCCTCATAAAGGATCTCTGAATAATCATCGTCCGTTACCTTGATCAAGTATTTGCTACTACTGTCATCATAGAGGTTATAGTTGGCTACCGAGACATCCGCATCATACTTCTTCAGTTGGCGATAGAGCACTTCTACATAGTCCTCCGTCACCCAGTCATCTGGATCAATAAAGGTAATGTAATCACCAGTCGCCAACTCAATCCCTGTATTACGGGCAGCAGATAAGCCCCCATTTTCTTGGCGGACGTAGCGGATGCGTGCATCTTTCCTAAAAAATTCCTTACAGATCTCTTCTGACTGGTCTGGCGAACCATCATTGACCAGGATAATTTCCAAGTGAGGATAGGTCTGATGGATAACCGTTTCCAAACATTGTCTCAAATAAGCTTCTACATTATAGATGGGAATGATGATACTCACTACTTCATTTGTTTCCATGCTTCTTCTCATTTCTCTTTAAATAATCGCGAATCGCTGTCACCATCTCCTGCACCTGATCATCCCTAAACACCTGATTCTCACCATTCTCCACATGATTGGTTCCTTCAAAAGAAAAAATAGGGAGACCTTGTTGACTGATCGTTTGCGTTATCTGATCGACCTCATCATAGGGATTGATATCCAGATAAACATCCAATTTTTCTAGGACTTTTCGACTGGTCAAGGGATCAAAAGAGGGATAAAGAAAGAGGTTAGGGTAGCGTTCCAATTGCACCAAGTTAAAACCAAAATGACTATGGGCAAGGACATGAATCGCTACGTCCGGCAACTCTTTTAACAACGTCTCCAACTCGTGGATATCTGCTGTATGGGTATAAATAGCCGCATGATAAGGAAAATCTCCCACTAGATCTTGATAGGTTTGCTTCAAAATCGGTTTTCGAAGTAAAATTTCCTCCCAAGAGAGGGCATAATAAAACCACCATAATTCACGAAAACGATTGAAACGTTTAGAGGTCCATGGTTTATTATGAGAGGTGTAGTGAACGACTGCTGGGATCCCTTGGAAGGCATCATACCAGTCCAAATCACCATAGAGATATTGATCCTTATCAGACCCTACTTGTAGATTATAGGTCCAAGGTAATGGATACCAAGCATCTTTGAAATACAGGTTCAAAATTCCTTGATCTCCGTAGACATGCTGATGGTGCTCGCGAGTGAGGTCAAAAAGAGCCTCTGTCACTTGGTGCTCTTGCCACCAAGCCTTATCAATTACCAAAAGTCCAGCATTAAAACCATCTGTCGTCGTCGGCTTATCTACCACTGCACCCAGTCCATAACCTTTTAGATCGACCTCAAATAAAGGCGATAAATCCTGTGTAAAGATCATATCACAATCCAGATAGAGGATTCGCTCTTCTTCCACCATCTCTGGAATAGCGTAACGGAAATAGGTTGCATAGTGAATATGGTCACTTGGAAGCGAAAAGGACTGGAATTGCTCGGGTGACATCCGACAATTGATCACTTCTGAATCCAACTGGCGCAAGCGCTGATTCATGATAGTAAACCACTCAGTTGGTAGATCTTCATTTAAAACATAAATTTTCAACTGGTCCTGATGGGCACACAGTGACTTCATAGCGGTTTCCAACTTTTCCATATAAGATAGATTGGCTGAAAACACAACAGCTTTTTTACTCATAACTTCCCCTTTTTTCTTTCATTAGAATACCATTTTCAAGAGAGGAAAACAATTTCTAACCCCAAAAAAGAGGCCTAGACAAGTGTCTATGACCTCTTTTACATCGGTTTCTTATTTTTGGTCTAATACAGCTAGTGTATCGTCTACCAAACTTGCCCCTAAGACATGCTTGAAGTGATTCAAAGCAAACTGGTGATTTTCAGGAGTGATCGATGCCACTGCAGGTTCCACAACCTCGATCTGATAACCCAGATTGTAGGCATCAACCGCTGTATGGAGAACACAGATATCGGTCAAGACCCCAGTCAAAATAACGGTATCTACATGGCGTTCCCGAAGTCGGATATCTAGATCCGTCCCTGAAAAGGCAGAATAATGACGCTTGTCCATCCAAAAGACACGTGGATCCGCTTGGTGCTCCCGATAAAAATCTGCTAAGGGACCGTACAAATCTCGTCCACTGGTCCCAATGATATTATGAGGTGGGAAGAGCTTGCTTTCTGGATGAAAGGGATCGTCCACATCATGCGCATCAATGGCAAAAAAGACATAGGCTCCTTGGTCAAAGGCCAATTGGGTCACCTGAGCAATGCTCTCAGAAATGGCTTGGGCGGGAGCCCCTGCCGTTAGCTTACCTTCATCCGCTACAAAATCAACGGTGTAGTCAATCGAAATTAATGCTTTAGCCATTAGTAGTCTCTTTTCTTAATTTCTTCAAAAATATCTGGTATCAACACTTTTAGATAGGTTCCCTTCATCCCAAGAGAACGACTTTCAATAATACCAGCAGATTCCAATTTCCGAAGTGCATTGACAATCACAGAGCGGGTAATGCCAATACGATCTGCGATGATAGAAGCAGTCAACTGACCTTCATTGCCTTTCAATTCACTAAGGATAGCAGATACGGCACGCAATTCGGAGTAAGACAAGGTATTGACAGCCATATTCACCGCTGTGCGACGACGAATATTCTTCTCGTCCTCCTCGCGTTGGTAGTTCAACATTTGAATCCCTACCACGGTACTAGCAATCTCAACCAAGATCAAATCATCATCCGCAAACTGTTTATCATTGCGCCAAATGATTAAGGAACCCAACCGAATCCCAGAAACATGAATAGGCGCAATGGTCGTCAAGCCATCAGGAAATTCAGACTTGGTTTCAACCGGAAAGATACTCAAATCATGGTCCACATCTAAATTAGCTTCTGTATCGTAGACCAAACTAGCCGCCTTGGCATAATCTTCTGGTAGTTTTTTATTTTGGAAGAAAGCTTCTACTCGGTCATTGTTGGTCTTGTATCGCATGAAATAACCAAGAAGAGTTCCCTTGCTATTAATGATACAGGCATTACAGTGAATAATATCCGCCAATTGCTGGGCAATATCATTGTAAGGCATCTCTACCTGTAACTGTTCATCAGTCCGTTTCAAAATGGATGTAATTTTACGTGTCTTTTCTAATAAGTTTGCCATAATAAACCTCGCATATAGTCAGCTCAAGTATATCATATAAGTGTGGGAATTTCAATCAAATTATCTGAAAATTATTTATTTTTTCTACAATTGTGCGCAATTCAGAAAAATGTCGTTTCGATGACATGGATTCTATAGAATGAATCAAAAAAAGAGAGTGGGACAGAAATCGGTAATTCGTTAGAATTCGATTTCGTCGTCCCACCTCCGCACAGTTGAGTAGGGCTGTAAAAGCTGATGAAATCAGCGTAGTAGAGCCCACTCAACCACTGCGTCTTGCTCGACAATCCAAAAACAATTGAGAGGCTAGGACTTTTGTCCCAGCCTCCTTTATCTAATTAGCGTCTGTATTGTTTCAAAAAACGAGTCATTTTTTCTTGAATTTGAGCCAATTCATCCACACGTGGGAGGTAAACGATCCGGAAGTGATCTGGGTCCTTCCAGTTAAAACCACGGCCATGAACCAAAAGAATCTTTTCTTGCTTCAAGAATTCTAAAACAAATTGTTCATCGTCATCCACGCGGTACATATCCCGATCAATCTTAGGGAAGATATACAATCCAGCCTTTGGCTTAACAGCCGAGAGGCCTGGAATCTCATTGATGGCTTTATAAATAAAGTTCCGTTGTTCGTAGATTCGCCCACCTGGAAGCAAGAGTTCATCCACAGATTGATAGCCTCCAAGAGAGGTTTGCACAACATGTTGAGATAAAACGTTTGAACAAAGGCGCATATTGGACAACATGTTCAAGCCTTCGATATAGCCCTTCACATGATGCTTCGGACCAGACAGAACCATCCAACCAACACGGAAACCGGCAATCCGGTGAGATTTTGACAAACCGTTCATGCTGACACAGAAAAGATCAGGCGCGAGACTAGCAATAGCCGTGTGCTTTTCCCCATCCATGACCAAGCGATCGTAGATTTCATCCGCAAAGATGATCAAGTTATTTTGGCGAGCAATCTCTACAATCTCAAGCAAGATCTCATCTGGATAGAGGGCACCCGTTGGGTTATTCGGGTTGATGACAACGATGGCTTTGGTATTTGAGGTAATTTTCGACTTGATATCCTCGATATCTGGATACCAGTTTGCTTCTTCATCACAAAGATAGTGAACCGCATTCCCACCAGCTAGGCTGACAGCTGCTGTCCAAAGAGGATAGTCCGGCATAGGAACCAAGACTTCATCGCCATTGTCGAGCAGTCCTTGCATGGACATGACGATCAGCTCACTCACTCCATTTCCAAGGTAAATATCATCAATATCCACATTTGGAATTTTTTTCAACTGGCAGTACTGCATGATGGCCTTGCGGGCTGAAAAGATCCCTTTTGAATCCGAATAGCCTTCACTATCACGCGCATTCATGATCAAATCATGGATCACTTCATCTGGAGCTGTAAAGCCAAATTCAGCAGGATTCCCTGTATTCAAACGAAGAATTTTTTCTCCATTTGCTCGCATGCGCATGGCTTCTTCCAAGACTGGACCACGAATATCGTAAGCGACATGTTCGAGTTTGCTTGATTTATTATATTCCTTCATATTCTGCCTCGATTCACGAAATTATCTCTATTATACCACTAGTTCAAATAGAGTACAAATTGAGGACTTTAAAAATTCTGCAAAAATATACTAGAAAAGTGAGACTTTACCTTTACATTCTAGCTTAAAAGGAATAAAATATAAGTGTATAAAGAATAGAAGAACTTCTGTTCTATCCATGTTTTCAAGCTATAAGGAGGTAGGTTATGTCTCAAAAATACGAAAACATTATGGTCGCTGTCGACGGTTCCCATGAAGCAGAATTAGCCTTTGAAAAAGGGGTTAACGTTTCTCTTCGCAACGGCTCTAAATTGACTATTGTCCATGTCATTGATACCCGTGCCCTTCAAAGTGTCTCAACCTTTGATGCTGAGGTCTACGAAGAATTGCAAGAAGAAGCCAACGAATTGCTCAAGGGCTACAAGGAACGTGCTGAAAAAGTCGGGGTTCAAAATGTTGCGACTGTTGTAGAAATGGGAAATCCAAAAGTCCTCTTGGCCAATGATATCCCAAGTAAAGAAGGGGTTGACCTCATAATGGTCGGGGCTACCGGACTCAATGCCTTCGAACGCTTAATGGTCGGATCCTCCTCAGAATACATCCTTCGCCACGCCAAAGTAGACTTACTAGTGGTGCGCGATAAGGATAAAACCATGTAAGAAAGAAAAAGTTATATTGAAAACTTTCCTTAGGTGAGTACGGACGTCAGCGACCTTCTTCGAAGTTCCATGACTAAGTTTTGAGCCCCTTCGCTCTTTAATCTCTGGGCTCAGGCTAAAACAGTTTCCCAAACTGT
>NZ_KV834634.1:0-47240 GCF_001837905.1 Streptococcus sp. HMSC076C09 | reverse complement strand
GTTTCTAGCACTTTTCTCACGGCGGAAAGTTTTTCAATATTTTTTATAAATTTTAAAAATAAGAACATATTTCGACTTCTTTGTGGAACACTTTACTTATCTTAGTAAAAAATAGTTTGTCTACATTCTAAAAAAAGTTTGGAACAAAGGTTCCAAACTTTTTTAGTTGTCTTTTTTTGCTTCTTTTTGTTTTGCATGTTTTTCGTAGGCCTTGAGCTGGCGATCGAGTTCTTTTTTGATGGCTGGTTCTGGGGCGTATTTTTCTTCCCAATCATCTGGCTTCAGAATTTTGTGGGTTACTGGATCAAAGTGCGCCTTTCCATCTGGGAAAATCTTGCCCATATTGGCCCGGTGAACAATCTCAAAGACCTCTTCAGGATCGACCCCCATTAGTACAAAGCTACCATAAGTCAGATAGAGGGTATCAATTAAGGCATCAACCTGCCCTACCATGGAGATCTCAGCTGGATGCTTGCTCCGAACCTTATCTGCAGCCTTATCCAAGGCTTCGTGAAGAGCTGCGACCGAGCGGTCAAATTCTTCCTCACTTGTGCTAGCTGCTCGGACAAATTCTACCAACTCCTCTTGCTTGAACATGGTTCGATAAAGGGCGTCTTGAGGCTGCCAAACAACTGGTTTCTCCTGGGTTTCCCCATCCATCACACCATGGAAGGTTTTGACCTTATTGAAGTGATCATCCTTAGAAAGAAAGAGCTCTTTCTCTGAAAGAATACCAAAGTGTTGCAGGGCCTTTTGAATGCCATCCTTGCCATTACTAGTCGTGGTATGCTTGGCAATTGCCTTGACACTGGTCGTCCCATTTCCCATCGCAATAGACAAGCCAACACCTGACAGCATCTCTAAGTCATTATCAGAATCTCCAAAAGCCATCACTTCATCGATGTCAAAGCCAAATTCCTGACCAACGATGCGGATCCCTTCTAGCTTGGAAATCCCTGGGTTTAGGACATCTGCTGCAAAAGGACTAGACCGTGTGAATTTCAGATCTGGAAACTCTTTTTCAATTTTTGCAGTCTCTTCTGGACTCGATAAGATCAACACTTGGTAGATCGGTTCTTGCGCTAGTGCATAGAGGGTGACCTGATCTTGTGGGACGACCTTGCTGACCACTTTGTTAAATCCTCGACTGACTGTACGGGCCATTTTACGGGGCACAAAGCGACTGGACCAGGTTGAAATAGGACTCATCCCAAAACTCATGATCCGAGAACCAAATACCCCATCCTTGGTACCGAGAGCAATTTCCTTACGGTGTTCTCGAGCATAGTCAATTAGTTGGTGCAGACTCTTTTTATCGATTGGGCTAGTAAACAGCACGCGGTCCTTGGTCAAAATATACTGACCATTATAGGTCACTGCAAAATCAAAACCATAGCGTTCCATAAACGGTTTGACAAAGGCCGGTCCCCGACCTGTCGCAAGACCTACATAGATCCCTTCTTCCTTTAAAGACTGAATGGCTTTTTCTGTTGATTTTAGGACCGCTCGACTATCATTGACCAAGGTTCCATCGATATCAAAAAAGACTGCTTTTATTTCCATGTCTACTGTTTCTTTCTTTTTATGATAAAATAAATTATATCACATATTCCAAGGAGCTTCACATGTTTAAGAAAATTTTAGCACTACATACCGGAGGGACCATTTCGATGGCGGCAGATGACTCTGGGGCAGTGATTACCAATGAAGTCAATCCCATGACCCAAGTTACTTCACCAATTGAAGGGATTGCAGTCACCTCAGAGGACTTCTTCAACCTTCCCAGCCCTCAAATGACACCCCGTCACATGTTAGCTCTATATCAAAAAATCAAAGAGGAAGCTCACAACTACGACGGCATCGTTATTACCCACGGGACAGATACGCTGGAAGAAACGGCTTATTTCTTGGATACCATGGAGTTACCAGAGATCGCTGTGGTCATTACAGGAGCTATGCGAAGCTCCAATGAGCTAGGAAGCGATGGCGTCTATAATTTTCTGACAGCCCTTCGAGTGGCTGCCGATCCAAAAGCACGTGATAAAGGGGTCTTAGTCGTCATGAACGATGAAATTCATGCGGCTAAGTACGTCACCAAAACCCATACCACCAATGTCAGCACCTTCCAGACACCAACCCACGGTCCTCTAGGTTTGGTCATGAAAAAGGAAATCCTCTTCTTTAAAACAGCCGAGCCAAGGGTGCGCTTTGATCTCAATACCATCGATGGGTTCGTTCCGATCATTGCTACCTATGCAGGGATGAAAACCGATCTACTGGACATGCTGGATCTTTCAAAGCTGGATGGTCTCATTATCGAAGCCTTTGGAGCAGGAAACATCCCTAAAGAAACGGCACATAAACTCCAAGAATTCATGGATGCAGGCCTTCCAATCGCTTTAGTATCCCGTTGCTTCAATGGAATCGCTGAACCCGTCTACGCATATGAAGGAGGAGGCGTCCAACTCCATCAAGCAGGTGTCTTTTTCATCAAAGAATTAAATGCACCCAAAGCGCGCATCAAACTCCTCATCGCCCTCAATGCCGGCCTAAAAGGACAAGAACTCAAAGACTATATCGAAGGGTAGTATAAGATACAAAGGGCGTAGCGGATACAGTCAAAATAGGGAATTCGACGCAGAATCATTAGATTCTAGGAGGATTCATCTTTTTGACACAATCCGCAGCCCGTGTTCAGTTAATAAGATACAAAGCCCGTAAAATGCCATCTTAAAGGGAGTAGAGTGGAATCCAAAGAATTTCCACTCTACTCCCTTTTTATACTCTAGTCTAAATGTTCTTTCTTTTCTAAGTAAAGCGAGAGCAGATGCCAATCGGGGTGTTCGCGCCAATCTGGCGTGGCTACGATCTGGCTGGCAACTTTCCTTGCTTCTTCCAGAATGGGATAATCTTCTACCAAATCCGCCACTTGAAATTCTGGAATCCCAGATTGACGAGTTCCAAAGATTTCACCTGAACCCCGCATTTTCAAATCTTCTTCCGCTAGCACAAAGCCATTGGTCGTCTCTGTCATGATTTTCATGCGCTGCTTGCCACTATCTGTCTTAGGATTGGCTACTAGAATAGCATAGGATTGCTTATTTCCCCGCCCAACCCGGCCTCGAAGCTGGTGAAGTTGGCTAAGACCAAACCGATCTGCATCCATAATGACCATAACGGTCGCATTGGGCACGTTGACTCCTACTTCAATAACGGTCGTAGACACCAAAACATCGACTTGGTGCTCTTTAAAGGACTGCATGATGGCATCTTTTTCTTCACTTTTCATCTTCCCGTGAAGAAGAGAAACGCGTGCTCGCTGTCCAAAGAAGGTTTCTAGCTCTTCTTTGAGGGCAAGGGCGTTTTTCAAATCTAGCGCCTCTGACTCCTCAATCAATGGAGAAATAAAGTAGGCTTGAGAACCCTTGCCAAGTTCTTTGACTAACCAGTCGAGGACCACTTCTAACTGCTCATGCTTGACCCAACGTGTGATGATTTCCTTGCGTCCCGCAGGCATCTGATCAATGATGGACACATCCATATCTCCAAAGGCTGTAATAGCCAAGGTCCGGGGAATAGGGGTAGCCGTCATCATCAGGACGTCTGGATTTTGTCCTTTTTCTCGAAGAATACGACGTTGGGAAACCCCAAAACGGTGTTGTTCATCAATAATGACCAAACCAAGATCTTGGTAGTGAACTCCCTCTTGAATCAAGGCATGCGTCCCCACAATCAGTTGAACTTTTCCTGAGGAGATCTCTTCTAAGACTTCTCGTTTCTCAGCCGCCTTTAATCCTCCTGTTAGAAGGGCAATTGGCAAATCTAGAAAAAGATTTTGCAAGCTTTCCTTGTGTTGCTCTGCCAAAATCTCCGTTGGAACCATCAAGGTAGCTTGCTTCCCAGCGCTTAAGGCTGCATACATAGCAAGACCGGCCACGACTGTCTTCCCGCTTCCCACATCCCCTTGTAAGAGGCGGTTCATATGATAAGGAGAGGCCATATCTGTCAAGATTTCATTCAGGCTGTTTTCTTGAGCTTGCGTTAGCTCAAAAGGAAGCTGTTTTTTTCGTTCTGCTAATTTTTCTGGATTCCAGGCCAAGGAAATCCCTTGGCTGGCATCGTGATTTTCTTCTTTTAGCACTTGGAGTTGCAGCTGGAAAAAGAGGAGCTCTTCAAATTTTACCCGGCGAAGGGCTTGCTTGTACTCTGCCAGATCCTTAGGAAAATGCATAGCTTGCACTGCTTGGGAACGAGACATAAGTTGATAACGATCCCGCAAGACTTGGGGTACATTCTCTTCTAAAAGCTGGTCCAACCCCTGGTCAAACGCTATTTTGATCAATTTCACCAGGCTGTTTTGGCTGACTCCTTGCGTCACTCGATAGACCGGTTGCAAATCATCTTCCACTTGAGCCAGGAGTTTCATCCCTGTCAAACTGCCTTTAGCCTTGTCCCATTTCCCAAAAATCGCCACTGTCTGCTGAACCTCAATTTTGTCTGCTAGATAGGGTTGGTTGAAAAAATTAACCGCAATGACCTGGTCTCCCTGTTTGATGGAAAAACGCAAGCGATTTCGTTTGTAGCCATAATATTGGACATTGGCTGGTGTTGCTACCACCCCAGAGATGACTGCTTTTTCCCCATCTTCTAAATCTAAAACATTGCGGGTTTTGAAGTCTTCATACCGAAATGGAAAATACAAGAGTAGATCTTCTAAGGTTTCAATCCCTAATTTTTTAAATTTTTCCGCTGATTTTGGGCCGACTCCAGGCAGTACGGATAAGGGTTGGTGTAAATTCATCGCTCCTCCTTTCATTTATAAAAAAGCAGGCCCTACCGGGAAAGTCCCACCTGCTTTTTCTTATTGCTGACCTGTGTATTCACGCGGAATCCGGTCACTTAAGATACAGACTACTTCGTAATTAATCGTGCCACGGTAGTCCGCAACTTCTGTCGCGGTGATTTCCTTCTCACCATCTCGTCCAATCAGGGTAACTCTAGTCCCCAAAGGCATTTCTTCGGGAAGGCGAATCGTCACCTGGTCCATCGAAACCCGGCCAACAATGGGGCAAAACTCACCCTTGATCAGTACATGGAAATTTTGCATCTCTCTGATCCAACCATCCGCATAACCTATAGGAAGCGTTCCAATCCATTGGGTTTCTTCTGTTGTGTAGGTTGCCCCATATCCGATATCTTGACCAGCTTCTAACTGTTTGACATGGACTAATTCCGTCATCAAAGTCAAGGCTGGTTTTATTTCATAAGGCAAATCTAGGACAGAACCGCTCGGATTCAAGCCATACATGACATCTCCCAAGCGCACAGCCGTGAAAATCGTATCCGCATGCCACAAAGAGGTAGCCGAATTACTAGCATGGACAATGGGAGGAAGGGTTTCAAGAGCAGCCAATACTTCTTTGAAAAACTGGTATTGCGCTTGGAATTTTCGATCATCTGCTTCATCTGCTGTCGCAAAATGAGTAAAAATCCCTTCAATTTCAGCTCCAGCTGCTAAGAGGAGACGTTCAGCCTCTTTGATCTCTTCGATCCTTCGGAATCCAATCCGCCCCATTCCAGAATCCACCTTGATATGGACCTTCAATCCTGAAAGATCTGCTTCTTGTCCAAGCAATTGATCCAACCAAGCAAGACTCGCCACTGTTAAGCGGATGTCATGCTCTTTGGCTAGATTCACTGTTTCACTTGGCACAACTCCTAAAATCAAAATAGGGTGTTGCAAGCCTTCTTCACGGATTTCGAGGGCTTCATCCATATTGGATACACAAAAGCCATCAACCTGAGGCGCCAATTTTTTGGTCACCGCAACGACCCCATGACCATAGGCGTTGGCCTTGACGACTGCATATTTCAAGGCTTGACTCGGAATATGCTCACTGACTTGTTGCACATTAAAGGCAATGGCATCCAAATCGACTCTAGCAACAGTTGGTCTATGTTTACTTGCTTTCATTTTCTTCCTCCAAAATGACACTGGTCGACACTAGGTCTCCCTTGTGACTGATCGAAATCCATACCTTCCCAGAAAAAGGAGACTTAGAAAAATAGGGTGCTCCGTGGGCATCATTTAAAATTTCTAAATCTTGAAAACCAACCGGTCCAATCCCTGTTCCCATTGCCTTTGAAAAGGCTTCTTTGGCGGACCATCGGCCCGTTAAATATTCCATTTTCCGTTTTCCAGACAATTCCTCAAAGCGCTCTCGCTCAGCCTCGGTTAAGACTTTTTCAGCGAATCGAGTATTCTTCTGATAGGCTTTTTCAATCGCAGCGATCGATTCGATATCGATGCCATGTCCTTTGATCATCTTGTTTTATCCTTATTTATCGTTTCAGTATCGTTTTACTGACAAAAGAGAAGGGGCTAAAGAATCACTCCTTCCGCCCCTGCCTTTTACTTATTCATCGTTGCAATTTCTTTGACCAAGGCCTGTGTTTTTTCCCAACCCAGGCAAGGGTCTGTGATGGATTGACCATAAACCACTGGTTCATTTTGACGGCCATCTTCTAGATAGGATTCAATCATGAAACCACGAACTAAAGTTGCCAAATCCTTGTTCCAAGCACGGTTCATCATGGTTTCTCTCACGATGCGTACTTGCTCTTCGAATTGTTTGCCAGAGTTGTCATGGTTGGTATCCACCAGGATGAAGGGATGTTGCAAGCCCATTTCGCTATAGCGTTTTGCTGCCGCTAGCAAATCTTCATAATGGTAGTTTGGAATATTCTTACCACTTGCATCCAAGCCCCCACGAAGGATCGCATGAGCTAAAGGATTTCCTGATGTTTCCACTGCTTGGGCATTGAACAAAAAGTTTTGGGGATGTTGGGCTGCATAAATCGCATTGAACATAACAGAAAGATTCCCAGAAGTTGGATTCTTCATACCTGTCGGAGCAGAGATCCCACTAGATACAAAGCGATGCTCCTGGTCTTCAACTGATCGCGCTCCAATGGCATGATAAGAAATCAAATCTTCAACATACGGAAGACTTGCTGGATAAAGCAACTCATCCGCAGTTGTCAAACCAGTTTCTGTAATCACACGGTAGTGGAGATGTCGGACTGCTTTCAAACCGTCCACAAAGCTTGGTGCTGCATGTGTATCTGGTTGGTGCATCAAGCCTTTATAGCCATCCCCATTGGTCCGAGGTTTAGCCGTATAGACCCGCATCACAATGAAAATCTGATCTTTGACTTGCTCTTGCAAGTCTGCCAAACGACGGGCATAGTCCATCACAGCTTCTTCATTATCAGAAGAGCAAGGCCCGATCACAAGAAGGATCCGTTGGTCTTCTCCTTTGATAATAGCTTCCAATTCTCGATCACGCGCTTCTTTGCGCTCCAAGGCTGGACCTTCCAAGCGGTAAAGCGAAGCGATCTCTTGCTCATCAATCTTATTGCTCTTCGTAATGAATACCATACGGCCTCCTTATGCTACCTAGCCCCATCCTCTTTCTATTTCAGAGGAGCTCTTAAAATTTACGTCCGTGACAGTTTTTGAATTTCTTGCCTGAACCACAAGGGCACAAATCGTTGCGTTTCACTTGTGATAAGTCAATATCTGCTGGAATATCTTGTTGTTGCGCTGCAATGTTGCGAGTCGCAGTTGTTGAAATACTGTGTTCCGTACGTGGACGTTCTTGTTCGTGAATTTGGGCTTTCATCATGAGACGAGTCACATCAAATTCAATCGATCCGATCATATCGTTAAACATACGGAAACTTTCTGATTGGTATTCTACCACTGGGTTATTTTGCGCATACCCACGGAGTCCAACCGCATTTCGCAATTGATCCAAAGCATCGATATGGTCCGTCCACTTGCTGTCCACCACACGAAGGATCAAGACTTTTTGGAATTCTTGCACAGACTCTTCGTCACGCAATTTCGCTACTTGGCTAGCATAGATTTCTTCTGCACGTGCATACAAGTAATCGATAACTTCCTTGTCAGATTTTCCTTCAATATCGCTTGCAGAAATCGTATCTTCCGGAACCAAATTGTATTTGGCAAAGTTCAGAATCGCTTCAACGCGTTCTTCCTTGCTTGAGTGGCTGGCTCCTTCAACAATCCGTTTGATGGTCCGTTTGATCATGGCCTTGATTTCAGGCGCCAAGTCACGGTTAGCTGTGATGACATCATAGCGTTCAGCGTAGATAATTTCCCGTTGTTCCCGCATCACGTCATCGTATTGAAGGACTTGTTTACGGGTATCGTAGTTGTTTCCTTCAACCCGTTTTTGTGCACCCTCTACCTGACGGGTGAACATATTTGAACGGATCACTGATTCTTCTTCGCTCAACTTGAAGCGATCAAGCACTGCTTTGATCCGTTCAGAACCGAAACGACGCATCAATTCATCTTCAAGAGACAAGTAGAATTGAGATTCACCTGGATCCCCTTGACGTCCTGAACGTCCACGAAGCTGGTTATCGATCCGACGGCTTTCGTGACGTTCTGTCCCGATGACACAAAGTCCACCGAGTTCGCGAACACCTTCACCAAGTTTGATATCGGTACCACGTCCGGCCATGTTGGTCGCAATGGTAACAGCACCACGTTGACCAGCGTTCATGATGATTTGCGCTTCTTTGTAGTGGTTTTTCGCATTCAAAACTTCGTGAGGGACACCTGCTTGAACCAACAATTGAGAAAGGTAATCACTGGTTTCAACGGCAACGGTACCTACTAGGACTGGTTGACCTTTTTCATGACGAGACTTGACATCTTCCACAACAGCTTTGAATTTTGATTTCAAGCTTGGGTAGAGAAGGTCTGGATGATCAATACGGGCAATCGGACGGTTGGTTGGAATTGGAATCACGCGAATGTTATAAATTTCACGGAATTCTTCTTCTTCGGTTTTCCCTGTCCCTGTCATCCCTGACAACTTCTTGTACATACGGAAGAGGTTTTGGTAAGTAATCGACGCAGATGTTTTGGTTTCTTCTTGAACTGGAACACCTTCTTTGGCTTCAATCGCTTGGTGAAGTCCATCAGAATAGCGACGTCCTTCCATGGTCCGACCAGTAAATTGGTCGACGATCAAGATTTCTTGATCTTCGCTGACCACATAGTCGATATCCAAAATCATGATGTAGTTGGCACGAAGGGCATTGTCGATAAAGTGAGTCAAAGCTACGTTTTCAATATCGTACAAGTTTTCAAGATTAAAGTAGCTTTCTGCCTTATCGATTCCTGAATCAGACAAACCGATGGTTTTAGATGGGACATCAATAATGTAATCGTCCTCTGTCAAGGTCTTCACATAAGCATCCGCCATGTGGTAGAGCTGGCTCGTATCAGAAGCTGTCTGACCAGAAACGATCAATGGAGTACGGGCTTCGTCAATCAAGATGGAGTCTACCTCATCGACCAAGGCATAGTTCAATGGACGTTGAACCATGTTTTCTGCACGCACAACCATGTTGTCACGCAAGTAGTCAAAACCAATCTCTGAGTTGGTTGAGTAAGTGATATCACAGAGGTAAGCTTCTTTTTTCTCAGCTGGAGATTTTGCTGCAAGGTTGATCCCTACTGAAAGGCCAAGCCATGAGTAAAGTTCTCCCATCTCTGTTGCATCCCGCTCGGTCAAGTATTCATTGACGGTGACAACGTGCACCCCTTTGCCAGACAAGGCATTCAAGTATACCGGCATGGTTGCTGTCAAGGTTTTTCCTTCCCCTGTACGCATCTCTGGAACGTCACCATGGTGAAGGACGATTCCCCCCATGACCTGAACCTTGTATGGGAACAAACCAAGAACCCGTTTTGCCCCTTCACGAACAACTGCAAAAGCCTCGTACAAGAGATCATCCAAAGACTCACCATCTTGGTAGCGTTGCTTAAACTCAACTGTTTTCGCTTTTAATTCGTCATCCGTCAAAGCTGCCATTTGGTCTTCATAAGAAAAGACCTTGTCAGCCATTTTTTCAAGGCGTTTGATTTCGCCTCGATCATTTTCAATAATTGTTTTTAATAAATTTGCCATTTTTTTCCTTACTTTGAATTTTTCAAAATCTAAAATGTTCTTTTTATTCTAGCATTTTTTAAACATTTTTTCAAGATCAAGGCTGTATCTTACAAGACTTTCAAGTGGTTTTTTTCGTGTAAGAAAATCCAAAAAGATGCCTGCTCAAGCAGACATCTTTTCTATATACGGTGTTTATTCAGACAAATGGTAAGAATAGCTTGCCACAACCACTTCTTCATGCCAACGAAGTGCATACTTCAATTTCAAACTCATTTGGTTGTGGAGAATATTTTGCCAATGTTTTTTAGGGATAAATTGAGGGACTAAGACTGTAACGGTGTTGCCTTTTTCCTTGGCCTCCTCAGCTACTTTTGAGACAAATTCAACCGTTGGCTGGATAATATCCCGGTAACTGGTCATGACATTTTCAAAGCGAATATGAGGGAAATAACGCTTAAATTCTTCTGCTACCTCAGCGTCTTTAACCTTGGTTTCTTCCGTTGAGACATGCATAGCTATAACATCGTTTCCTAGGCTATTTGCATAACTCATAGCTCCCACACTTACCTGAGTGACATTCCCAACAAGGACAATCACGGTATTGCCCGCATAACTTGTCTTTTCAATCTCACCTCCCAAGCGCAATTGGGCTGCAACTTTATCATAGTGATTACGGATACTCAAGAACATCCAAAGCAAGAGACCAATAATAGGGAAGAAGGGCCAGATCTCACGCAAACGGAATAATAAGAGGATCAAGACAATCCCATAACAGATGGCTGCCCCCAGGATATTGGCAAGCGAATACTTAAGAAATCCTTTTTGATATTGGCGTTTCCAGTGGATCACCATCCCTGTTTGAGAAAGGGCAAAAGGAATGAAGACCCCGATGGTATAAAGCGGAATCAAGCTTTCTGTTTGCCCATCAAAGATCAAGAGCAAAACGATGGCACCAATCGCCAAGGTCAAAATCCCATTAGAATAGCCCAGACGATCCCCTTTTTCCATATACATGTGTGGCATGTATTTATTTTTAGCCATGTTAAAGGCCAACATTGGAAAGGCTGAGAAACCGGTATTAGCCGCAACTGCCAAGATCAAGGCTGTTGATAATTGGAAGACGTAAAAGAAGGCTTGTCCGACTGGGGAATTCCCTAAGATGGCTTGGGCCATTTGGGCTAGAGTTGTTACCCCTTTTGCCGGAACGACACCCACCCAGTAATTGAGGAAGGTAATCCCTGCAAACATGATCCCCAAAATCAAAGCCATGATGGTCAAGGTAGAGGCTGCATTCTTTGCTTTTGGTTTCTTAAAGAAAGGAACCGAATTGGAGATGGCTTCAACCCCTGTTAGTGAAGCCGATCCACTCGTAAAGGCCCGCAATAAGAGAATGACACTAACCCCTGAAATGGTTTGACCCACATGAGCAGTTGCGTTATAGGCCAAGTGACCCGTCAAGATTTGGATCACACCATAGCCGATCAAGGCAATGGTACTGACAATGAACAGATAGACCGGAATCATCAACGATGTCGCTGATTCGCGTAGCCCCCGAAGGTTCATCAGCATCAAAATCAAGACCAACAAAATGGAAATGTGAAGATTATAAGGATGAAGAGATGGAATCGCTGACGTGATGGCATCTGCACCGGAAGAAACAGATACTGCTACCGTCAGCATGTAGTCGACTAAGAGACTACCACCAGCGATCAAACCCGCTTTGGGAGACAAGTTCTCCGTAGTCACCATGTAGGCCCCTCCCCCTTGAGGGTAGGCATGAATGACCTGGCGATAAGAAATCGTTAAACTGGCTAGGAGAACCAGGACCACAATCCCAATCGGAATAGACCACCAAATGGCTCCCGCTGAAACGGTCATCAAGACCAGGATAACTTGCTCTGGACCGTAGGCGATAGAAGAAAGCGCGTCACTAGAGAGCATGGCCAAGGCCTGCATTTTCCCTAGCAATCCACCTTCACCTTCTGCACCAGATTTCAACGGACGGCCAATAAACCATTTTTTCAATGTTGAAAACATAAAAAACTCCTTGAAAAAAGATCATGAGGCCGGGGATTCCCTGCCTCTTTTCATAAAACAGGGGTTATTCTACTCCTTTTTTTCAAGACTGTCAACCGAAATAGTGAAATTTTCATAAAGTTTTCATTGTGTTCATCCATCCAACCTCTCTTAGAGCGGTCCGCTTCTTTTCAAATTGATCCAAGAAAAAAACGAGGCTGGGACAAAAATCCTAGCCTCTCAATTTTCTTTGGATTGTCGAGCAAGACGCAGTGGTTGAGTGGGCTCTACTACGCTGATTTCATCAGCTTTTACAGCCCTACTCAACTATGCGGAGGTGGGACGACGAAATCGAATTCTAACGAATTACCGATTTCTGTCCCACTCTCACTTTTTTATTTTGCTTGATTTTCGACATAAAAGGCAATGACATCCGAAGTGTACTGGGCTGTGCCAGCTCCAAACTTGTCGATGTTTTCCTTGAATTCTGGATTATAGACATAGCCTTTGCCGATATGGCCAAAAACCTCTATAGAGCAGTCAAATCCATACGTTCGAATCGCGTCTAAAAGTTTGGCTGCTTCTTCTTGGTTTTCCGATGCTGTTACTGGCAAACCTGCTTGGAGGTTTTTCGCCAAGGCTTGAAAGACTTGATTAAAGGCTCTTGTCGCCTCCTCTTCTCGACCTTTTTGACGTTCAAGCGCTTGATCCATGACTTCTTGACCGTACTTATCTACCGCCTCTTGCTGGTATTTTTGAGTATCTTGATAGCTAAATCCAGTAAATTTTTCCTCAATGGTCATTTTTCTTTCTCCTTTTTGTTCTTGAATGGTTTTTTGCAGGGTAGAAATCAAGGTATCCAGACGTTGTCTTTCTTGAGTCAAATAGTCCAACTGTTTGGTCAAATGGGGCAATAAGTTAGATTTTTCTTCAGCTAAGAGTTCTGCTATTTGGTCTAAGGAAAATCCTAGATACTTGTAGTAGAGAATCACCTGTAATCGTTCTAAATCTTCTTGACTGTATGTCCGATAGCCATTTTCAGATTTCACAGGGACGAGAAGTCCTATCTTGTCATAGTGGTGCAAGGTCTTGACAGAGACACCTGACAGCTCTGCAGCTTCTTTGATATGGTACATGATTTCCTCCTTATACTCAATGAAAATCAAAGAGCAAACTAGGAAGCTAGCCGCAGGTTGCTCAAAGCACTGCTTTGAGGTTGTAGATAGAACTGACGAAGTCAGTAACATATATACGGTAAGGCGATGCTGACGTGGTTTGAATTTGATTTTCGAAGAGTATTACATGGATAGTATAATCCCTCCCCTTAGGTCAGAGTCAAGGCTTAACATAAAAAAAGTTTTCAGATAAAAAGGCTTGAGTTGTTTCATAGCTTTTAACTCAAACCCCTTCTTTTTTACGGATGACTTACGATCAATTCTAAACCTTGCCCTTCCAAAGTCCAGGATTCAACATCGCTCGGCAAGATAAAGTGGCTTCCTTTTTGAATAGGATAATCCTTTCCATCTACCGTCAATTTACCTTCTCCGGCTAAGACGCTCAATAAGCTGTAATCAGCGGTCTTTTCAAAATCAGCTTTTCCAGTCAGTTCCCACTTATAAACGGTGAAGAAATAACTTGCAACCAAGGTGGTCATTCGAAGATCATCGATCACAACTGTATCTGGATGGCTATTGGCAGGCTCACCGATGTTTAACACATCAATTGATTTTTCCAAGTGAAGTTCCCGCAAGTTTCCTTGAGCATCCTTACGGTCAAAATCATAAACCCGGTAAGTGGTATCACTCGACTGTTGAGTTTCAAGAATCAAGATTCCAGAACCAATAGCGTGCATGGTCCCGCTTGGCACATAGAAGGAATCTCCAGCCTTAACAGGAACTTTTGTCAGCAAGGCATCCCAGTTCTTGTCCTCAATTTGCTGACGGAGTTCTTCTTTTGACTTGGCATTGTGTCCATAGATAATCTCAGATCCTTCATCAGCCGCAATCACGTACCAACACTCAGTTTTTCCAAGTTCTCCTTCATGCTCCATTGCATAGGTATCATCCGGGTGCACCTGTACACTGAGCCAATCGTTGGCATCCAAAATCTTTGTTAATAAAGGAAAGACAGGCTCTTTACGATTACCGAATAATTCCCGATGCTCTTGATAGAGCTGATCCAATCCCATTCCTTCGTATGGACCATTGGCTACTTTAGAAACTCCATGTGGATGGGCTGAAATCGCCCAAAATTCACCGACATGGTCGCTCGGAATTTCGTAACCAAATTCTTCTTTCAGACGAGTTCCTCCCCAAATTTTTTCCTGCATGACTGAATGTAAAAATAATGGTTGTCCCATAATATCCTCCTCGCATTTCATGTTTCTATTATACAAAAAAAAGAAAGTTTTTGAAAGCCCTTTCCATCACTTTCCTCTCTCGCCAGAAACTTCATTTTTGTGTATAATGAAAGGGATGACACTAAAAGAAAACATTATCCAACTGGCGCATTCTATTGGGATTTCAAAAATTGGATTTACAACTGCTGATGACTTCGCTTATTTGGAAAAATCGCTCCGCTTGGCCGTTGAGGAAGGACGGAATTCTGGATTCGAGCATAAGAATATTGAAGAGCGCATCCACCCCAAATTAAGTCTCTCCTCCGCAAAGACCATCATCTCAATCGCTGTCGCCTACCCCCATAAACTCAAGCAACAACCTCAAAAAACAGCCTATAAAAGAGGAAAATTTACGCCCAACAGTTGGGGATTAGACTACCATTATGTTCTTCAAGACAAGCTCAACCGCTTAGCTGCTGGGATTGAAGAAATGACGCAGGATTTTGAATACAAGGGCATGGTCGATACTGGAGCACTGGTTGATACGGCTGTCGCCCAACGAGCAGGGATTGGCTTTATCGGAAAAAATGGCTTGGTCATTTCAAAAGAATACGGTTCTTACATGTTTCTGGGGGAATTGATTACCAACCTCGAAATCGAACCAGATCAGCCAGTCGACTATGGTTGTGGAGACTGTCGACGTTGTTTAGATGCTTGCCCAACCTCCTGTTTAATCGGGGATGGCTCTATGAATGCCAAACGCTGTTTGTCCTTCCAAACCCAAGACAAGGGCATGATGGACCTAGAATTTCGCAAGAAAATTAAAACGGTCATCTATGGATGTGATATTTGTCAGATTAGTTGCCCTTATAACAAAGGGCTAGATAATCCCTTGGCAACAGAAATCGATCCTGATCTGGCTCATCCAGAGTTGATTCCCTTTATTGAACTGTCCAACGGTCAATTTAAGGAAAAATTCGGGAACGTTGCTGGAAGTTGGCGAGGCAAGAATATCCTCCAACGCAATGCTATTATCGCACTAGCCAATGCCAATGACCGCTCGGCCATCCCTAAACTCCTGAACATCATCGAAACTTCACAAAATCAGATCCATATTGCAACGGCTATCTGGTCTTTAGGGCAACTGCTCCGTGAAGTCACACCGGACCTTGTTGAGCTCTTACGGAATATCAAACATCCGACCGATGCCATCATAGAAGAACGAACTGCTTTCTTTGAAAAATTCGGCATTCAAGCAGATTCACAGCTACAATGAAAAAACACTAAGGTTGTAACCTTAGTGTTTTTTTAGTTCTTTCAAGAAATACCAACTACCCATCTCTACTTGGTTAAAGCTAATCTCACTTGAATAGACTTCCTTGTAGCCATTTTTCGTGTAAAAATAGACATTTCCTTTGGTATTGGTATAAAAGGCTAGTTTTTTTCCTTGGATCTCTTCCAAGAAAGGCTCAATTCCTTCTGTCATAAAGCGACTGCCATAGCCCTGCCGTTGGTGTTTAGGGGCGACTGCGAGAAGCATCAAATACCAATCAAAGTCTACATTTTGCTCCAATTCCTTATCCGTGTCCTCCATAAATTTAAAGTAGGCCAACATATTTTTCAAGGAAATAAACTTGAGCAAACCAAATCCCCCATTTAATAGATAGGCCCGAAAAGGAATCGGTCCCTTTTGCAACAAGGCTACCGCATAAATTTCATCGTTTTTTTCTGCCACAAGGCAAATATGGTGCTTAAGAAAAACCTTCACCAAGATGCGCATCATTGCCTCAACAAAGGCTGGGTATTGCTTGGGATCCCGAACCAAATCCTTGATAACTTTTAAAAATAGATAGTCCTCAAAGGCTGTACTGGCTACTCGAACCACCTGATCCAGATCTGCTTTTTCTGCTTTTCTGTACTTCATCTTCTCTCCTATTCTAAGTCCACTTTCCAGTATACACTATCCCTCGCTCTTAGACAAAGGTCAATTTTCAGCAATTTGTTCATTCAAACCAGCAAAAAGAGTCCTCCCCAAACGAGTCCCAGCCCCCAAGCGACGAGAACATCCTTGGGATAATGAACCCCTCCAATAACTCGGACAAGGGCTAATAGAAGAGATAGGAGCATGGAGCACATTCCTAGAGAAAGCGACAACTGACAGACACACATGGAGATAATGGTCGCCGAAAATACATGTCGGCTAGGAAAGGAATGACCAGATGAATTCTTTTCTAATAAGGGTTGAATCTCCCATTTTTCATAAGGTCTTGGAACATTGACCCAATGACGAAAGAGGCTAAACAAGACAAAACCCGAAGCAGGGATCCAGATAAAAGGCCAGATTTCTCCCATTGAAGTTTTCTTTAAAAACAGCCAACAAAAGACCAGGCCGTAGATGCCTGGCATGGCGAACGTCAGGATTCGATTCATCCTTTGAAGAACCTGCACACGACGTGGCTTTCTCGTAAAAGGCAGGGTTAGCCAACGATAAAATTTCAGATAATCTTGAAGATTGGGCTTCATGTTGGCACTCCTGTCTATCATCTCGTTTTTGTACTACTAGTATACGCGATCCTAAGAAAGCCTGTCAAGCCAGGCTTTTTTTTTTATCCTCTCTTTCTTCTTTTTAACATTAGAAGCGATCTATTTTTGACGCTTTGTCATTTTTCTGTACCTAAGAATCGTCTTTCCCATCCCTTCTTCCAGCATAAAAAATAGGATAGAAGCACATAGAATTGCCTTCTATCCTATTTTTTTACTTTACATTTCACAAGCCTTGTATCTTGATTTCATGCTACTTCTTCTGTGAATTGACTATTGTAGAGATCGGCATAGAAGCCATTTTGGCTCATGAGTTCTTGGTGGTTTCCTTGCTCGATAATATTTCCATCTTTCATCACGAGAATCAGATCCGCATTGCGGATAGTGGACAAGCGATGGGCGATGACAAAGGAGGTCCGGCCTTCCATGAGTTTGTCCATGGCTTTTTGAATCAACTCTTCTGTACGGGTATCGACAGATGAGGTTGCTTCATCCAAGATGAGGAGCGGGGCATCCTTCAAGAGGGCACGCGCAATGGTCAAGAGTTGCTTTTGACCGACGGACAAGGTGACAGAATCATCTAGCACGGTGTCATAACCATTCGGCAAGGTCCGAATAAAGTGATGGACCCCAACCGCTCGGGTTGCCGCTTCGACTGCTTCATCTGAAATATCGGTTTGATTAAAGACTAAGTTTTCCCGAATGGTCCCTTCAAAGAGCCAGGTATCTTGTAAGACCATCGAAAAAGCATCATGAACTTCTTCGCGACTCATGGCCTTAGTATCCACACCATCGATGGTAATTTTACCAGCTTGAATGTCGTAAAAACGCATCAAGAGATTGACCATGGTGGTCTTACCTGCGCCTGTTGGACCAACAATGGCTACTTTTTGCCCAGGCTTCGCTTCAGCAGTAAAGTCATGGATAATGGTCTTGTCTGGTGAATAACCAAAACGAACATGCTCAAAGGTAACATGACCTTTTGGCGATTCCAATTGGCGAATTTTTTGGGATTCGTCTTCCATTTCTTCTTCGTCTAAGAATTCAAAGACACGCCCCAAAGCAGCACTGGCCGATTGCAATTGGGTAATTCCTTGGGCCATTTGACCAATTGGTTGGGTAAAGATGCGGACATAGGTCATAAAGGCCACAATGGTCCCGATGGTAATGTCCCCATTAATGGTGAGGACAGCCCCAACGATACAGACCATGACATATCCGAAATTCCCTACAAACTGCATCAAGGGCATCATGATCCCAGAGAAGAATTGGGATTTCCACATGCTATGGTACAAATCTTGATTGATGGTATCAAAATGATTTTTGGCTTGGTGACGGCCATTGTAGGAAATGACGATATTGTGGCCACTATAGATTTCTTCAACATAACCTGAAACTTTGGCAAGGTTGTCCTGTTGTTGCTTAAAGAGAGGCTGGCTCTTGACCATAATGATGCTGGAAAGAGCAAAACCTGCAAAGACGGACACAATCGCTGTCACCGCCAAGTGCCAGTCCGTCTTAAACATCATAAGGATGGAGCCAATCAATAAGACAATAGAAGAGACCATTTGAACCAAGCTTTGGTTAAAGGATTGGGTCATCAAATCCACGTCATTGGTCACACGAGACAAGGTATCTCCTTGTTCATGGCTATCAAAATATTGGAGGGGCACGCGATTGATCTTCTCAGCAATGGCATTGCGCAAGCGTTCTGCAAAGCGCTGAATCATGGTTGAGATAATGAAACTACTGCTGTAGGACACCAGTGCTCCAACTCCATAAAGGATGGCTAAGGTCAGGGCAATCGAAGTGATCTTATCAATATCAATGGCGCCTCCCATCCCTTTTGTAATGGTATCTGTAATTTCTTTTAACTTATCCGGTCCAATAACCGTGATTACACTCGATACGATCGAAAAGAGGATAGCAATTAGGAAAAATAGGTGGAAGCCCTTCAAATAGGGAGAAAGTTGGCTCCAAAGGGATGTTTTTTGTTTTGTCTTATGCATGTTCCAACTCCTCCTTAGACAATTGTGAATAGGCAATTTCTTGATAGACTTCATTGGTCGCAAGCAATTCCTTGTGGGTGCCTTGACCGACGACCTTCCCTTGATCCAAGACCAAAATCAAATCCGCATCCATAATGGTCGAAATCCGTTGGGCAACGATCAATTTGGTCGTATCTGCCAGCTCTTCTTTCAGAGCTTGTCGCAGGATCCGATCCGTTTTGTAATCAAGGGCTGAGAAGGAATCATCAAAGATGAGGATCTCAGGCTTACGTGCAAGGGCACGCGCAATGGCCAAACGTTGACGTTGTCCTCCAGAGAAGTTGCTTCCTCCTTGCGCTACTTCTGTATCCAAGCCCTTCTCTTTTGTGGCAACAAACTCTTTGGCTTGGGCCAATTCAAGGGCTTTCCAGATGGCTTCATCCTCTAATTTTCCTTGACTACTTTCTCCAAATTCCATATTGGAGCGAATCGTGCCGCTAAAGAGCACTGCTTTTTGGGGAATGTAGCCGACTTTATTGTTCAATTCTTGGTGGCTATAGTCCTTGACATTCACCCCATCCACTAAGATCTTTCCTTCTGTCGCATCGTAAAAACGTGGAATTAAATTGACCAAAGTGGATTTACCAGAACCAGTTGATCCAATGAAGGCAACGGTTTGTCCTTTCTGAGCTGAGAAGGTCACGTGCTCAATCACAGCACGGGAAGTCCGTCCATAGCGGAAGGAAACATCTTGGAATTCTACACTTCCTTTTTCTCCAGACTCAGTCTTGGACTCAGATGGAAAATCAACAGACGGCTCTAGAGCCAAGACCTGATTAATCCGTTTTGCGGATACTAAGGCACGAGGCAGAATAATCAAGATGGCCACCATCATCATAAAGCCAATGACAACCTGCATGGCGTAAGAGGAGAAGGTGATCATATCGGAGAAGACCTTGGTCCGATCCGCTAATGCAGGACTGGTGAAGATCTTTGTAGGATCTTTTGGCATGGCGATATCATTGATCAAGTGCGCCCCAATCCAGTAGATAGCAAGGGTCAAACCACTTGATACCACTGTCATGACAGGGTTCATCAAAGACATCAAACGATAAACAAAGAGATTTAGACGGGTTAAGCCCTTGTTTTCAGCCTGGAATTTCTCATTTTGATAAGCTTCTGCATTGTAGGCGCGAACCACTCGCACCCCAGTCAAACTCTCCCGTGTCGTCGCATTCAAAGCATCGGTCAAACCTTGAACCTTTTGCTGGCGCGGAAAGGCAATAAGAACCAGAACAGAGAGAAGAATCAAGACCATCAAGACCGCAATCCCAACAGACGTTGTCCAGGCACTGCTCTTCCCCCAAATCTTGGTCAGAGCCCAAATCGCCATAATGGGACCACGCGTCACAACTTGCATCCCCATGACAATCATAATTTGTAACTGGGTCAAATCATTGGTTGTACGAGTCAAGAGAGAGGGAACGGAGAATTTCTTGATCTCGGCATCAGAGTAATCCATCACTTGATGGAAAATCTCTCCTCGAAGTCGCGTCGTAAAGCTGGCAGCGACTCTTGAAGCCAAAAAGCCCACAAAAACTGCCATCAAAAAGCTTCCAAAAGAGAAGAGCAACATCTTGCTTCCCGGATCCATAATATCAGAAACCTTGGTCCCATCCTTGGCTAAGAGGGTCGTGATATCGGATAAGTATTCAGGAGTCTTTAAATCCATCCAAACAGCCAGACAGATAAAGACCGTACTAAGGGCAATCATGCCCCATTCTTTGGCAGTTAACCGCCGAAATATATTGATCATTCCTCGCTCCTTTTTTTCATATTCTCATAAAATTGATGCATGACCCTGAAAAAGATGACCAATTCTTCTTCTGATACACCAGCCATCATATCCTGGTCCACTTCTTCAAAGAATTGTTTCATGTCATTCAATTTATCTTTTACACTGTCTGTTAGGTAGACATACTTGGCCCGTTTATCGGTTGGACTAGGCTCTAGATAAATAAAGCCATTTTTCTCCATGCGCTTGATCAGGTTACTCGTCACGGATTTTGAGATATGAAGTTCCTGCTCAACATCCCGAATCAAGGTCACTTTCCCCTCCTTTTCACGATGAGATAAAAAGCCCAATACCTGACCTTGGGGTCCTGCGCTAAATTCAAGCCCTCTCTTCTTGGCCTCTCTTTCTACCATGAGGTGAATGAGATGACCGATTTTTTTAAATTCTAGTAAAGGTTTGTCCATCATTTCCTCCAAATAGTTCTCTTAAGAACTTTAAAGTTACTATGAGAACTATTTTAACACAAAAAAGATCCCTGTCAAGAAAAAAGTTTCCATAAGAACTAAAAAAAGGAGCCGAATCGACTCCATCCTTCATCTTTAGATAATAATGCCTTCTAGATGATCCATTTCATGCTGACAGATCTGGGCCGGAAAGCCTGACAAATGAATTGTTTTTGCTTTCCAATTCATATCTCGATAGGCCACTGAAATCTCCTCATAACGAGTGGTCGGCCGACTCCCCACCAAGGACAAGCATCCTTCCTCTGTTTGGTAAGGCTTTTTCTTTTCAAGGAGAACCGGATTAAACAGGACCAAATTTTCACTTCCCATTCGGATGATAATCGCTCGCTTTTTCACCCCGATCATATTGGCTGCTAAACCGACACACTCAAGGAGATGAGCATTTAAGGTGTCCTGCAAATCCAAAGCCAAGGTGCGATCCTCAGGTGTCGCTTCTTCTGACTTTTGACCCAAGAATAAGACATCTTTTACAATATTCTTTTTCATTCCTTCCTCACTTCTTGATAGATAGACGAAAGAAGAGAGTGGGACAGAAATCGGTAATTCGTTAGAATTCGATTTCGTCGTCCCACCTCCGCACAGTTGAGTAGGGCTGTAAAAGCTGATGAAATCAGCGTAGTAGAGCCCACTCAACCACTGCGTCTTGCTCGACAATCCAAAAATAATTGAGAGGCTAGGACTTTTGTCCCAGCCTCCTCGCTCTTGTTTCTAACCTCTAAGAGACAATTGCTGCTTATTTTTTAAGCTTTTCGCTCACTTCTTTTGCAAGGACAAAGTTCCCCAAGGTCGCTGAACCATTGCCGGCAACTGCAGGTGTCACAATATAATCTCTCACATCAGGTACAGGGAGGTAACCGTTCAAGAGGGCAGTAAATTTCGTGCGAACACGATCTAACATATGTTGTTGAGCCATGACTCCTCCTCCAAAGACAATGACGTCTGGGCGGAAGGTAACTGTCGCATTCACTGCTGCTTGTGCGATGTAGTAGGCTTGAATATCCCATACATTGCTGTTGAGTTCAATGTTTTCCCCACGAATACCCGTACGAGCTTCGAGACTAGGACCAGCCGCAAAACCTTCCAAACAGCCATTGTGGAAAGGACAAACACCCTTGAATTCTTTTTCCACATCCATTGGGTGTTGGGCCACATAGTAGTGTCCCATTTCTGGGTGCCCAGCTCCCCCGATAAACTCACCACGTTGGATGACACCAGCTCCGATTCCTGTTCCGATTGTATAGTAAACCAAGTTTTCGATATGACCACCCGCATTGTTGCGTGCGACCACTTCTCCATAGGCAGAACTATTCACATCTGTTGTGAAATAGATAGGTACATTCAAGGCACGACGGAAGGCCCCAACGATATCTACATTGGCCCAATTTGGTTTTGGAGTCGTTGTGATGAAACCATAAGTGTTTGAATTTGGATCGATATCAATTGGTCCAAATGAACCAATCGCAAGCCCAACTAGATCCTCAAATTTTGAGAAAAATTCAATACACTTATCAATCGTCTCAATTGGCTTGGTTGTTGGAAATTGTACTTTTTCCACAACATTATAGTTTTCATCACCAACCGCACAAACAAATTTTGTACCGCCAGCTTCCAAACTTCCATATAATTTTGTCATGTTGGCTCCTTTTTTATTATGAAAAATATCCTGTATTTATTATAGCATATTTTGTAGTCAATCTTTTTCTCTTCTCTAAAGAAAAAACACACTTTTTTTGAGAAATAAAATTCAAGGACTGGAGATGATAGACCAGTCCTTGAAAACTTATTGTTTCGATTAAGCTTTGACTTCGATGATCGCATCACCCTTCGCAACAGATCCAGTTGCAACAGGTGTGACAGAAGCATAGTCAGCTGTGTTAGTGACGATCACCATAGTTGTGTCTTCAAGACCAGCTGCGGCAATTTTCGCTGCATCAAATGTACCAAGGACATCACCAGCTTTCACTTTATCACCTTGAGCTACTTTTTGATCAAATCCTTCACCGTTCATTGATACGGTATCAATCCCAACGTGGATCAAGATTTCAGCACCATTAGCGGTCTTCAAACCGTAAGCGTGACCAGTTGCAAAAGCAATGGTTACTTCAGCATCAGCTGGTGCATAGACAACGCCTTCAGTTGGTTTGATGGCAATTCCTTGTCCCATCGCTCCACTTGAGAAGACAGGATCATTCACATCAGACAAAGCAACAGCTTGACCAACGATCGGAGAGATAATGGTTTCGTCTTGAAGAGATGCTGGAAGAGCTCCAGTTGTTTCTTCTTCAATAATAGCTTCTGCTTCTTTGTCCTCTGCAGGAACTGATGAAGCTTCATCTTCATAACCAAACATATAAGTCAAACCGAAACTTAGGGCAGTTGTAAATACAACCATAAATACATATTTCAATAATTGACCGTTTAGATAGAGAAGCGTTCCTGGAATAATTGTAATACCAAATCCTGTACCAGCAAGATTTAACATAGATGCAATCCAACCACCTACTGCACCTGCTCCCAAAGCAATAACGAATGGTTTCACATAACGCAAGTTTACACCAAAGATTGCAGGCTCAGTAATACCTAACAAGGCAGAGATAGTTGCAGGAAATGCTAGAGCTTTCACTTTTTGAGATTTAGATTTCACTGCCACTGCTAAAGTAGCTCCAGCTTGTGCAGTCATAGCCGCTGTAATAATTGCATTAAATGGATCTTTTTTATCTGCAGTAATTAATTGTGATTCAAGAAGATTAAAGATATGATGGACGCCGGTAACGACAATCAACTGATGAACGCCACCAATAAGAAGACCTGCAAGACCAAATGGTAAATTCAAAATAAACTTAGTTACATTTAGTACATATTCTTCGATACTGTGGAAGAATGGACCAATAATAAACAAAGCGAGGAATGACATGATTGTCAATGTGAATAATGGAACCAATAACAAATCTAAGACATCTGGAATTTTCTTATGGAGCCACTTTTCAAGTTTCGCACCAATTAGACCAACGAAGAAAGCGGGAAGAACTGAGTTCTGGAATCCAACCACATGATGGAAGATACCAAAGTATGTTGCTGCTTTAGAAGGATCTTCCGCTACAACCCACGCATTTGGAAGTGTCGGACTAACCATCATCAAACCAATTACAATCCCAAGAACAGGATTTCCTCCGAATACTCGGAATGCAGACCATGAAATCAAGGCTGGGAAGAAGGCAAACGCGGTATCAGTTAAAATTGTTGAATAGGTATAAAAATCAGTAGATTTAAATGCATCTGCTGTTGTGCCAAACAAAGCCAAAACCTGGTCTTGAGCAATGGCACCACGAATCCCCATAAACAATCCAGTCGCAACAATTGCTGGTAGAATTGGAACAAAAACGTCTCCAAAGGTACGGATCGCGCGTTGGAACCAGTTTCCTTGTTTAGCGGCTTCTGCTTTCATTTCATCTTTTGATGATGTTGGTAAGCCAAGAGCTACTACTTCATCATAGATCTTGTTTACAGTACCAGTACCAAAGATGATTTGGTATTGACCTGAGTTAAAGAAAGCACCTTGTACTTTTTCAATGTTCTCAACAACATCTTTGTTGATTTTTGATTCATCTTTTACCATCACGCGAAGACGAGTCGCACAGTGAGCAACACTGCTAACGTTCTCAACCCCACCGATTGCATCGATGACCTGCTTTGCAATTTCTGTATTTGACATTTTGCAAAAATCTCCTTATTTTTTGTAATGTAAACGGTTAAATCGTTTCTACGTTTTTAATTGTACCACGTATTGAAAATATGTCAAGCGTTTTGCAGGATTTTTTTGAAACTTTTTTGGACTTTTTGACACCTTTTGACAGTATGAAACTATTTTCATTTTAAAACAGGCCTGTACTACGCTTTTTAGCACTTTAAATCAGACTTTTATTTTCATTTTCTTTCATATTTTCATAAATTTTCAACTTCTCCTCTTTTCTTCAGGCTGCAAAATAGCTGTCAATCGTTTGACATTTTTTGCCATTTTTTTCATTTATCGCTTGCATTTTTAATAGGAAATCGGTACTATGGAAGTAAGAAAAAATTCGGAGGAATAAAATGGAATGGACAACTGAACGTCGTTACAGACGTTACGAAGACTGGACAAAAGAGGAAAAGCAAGCCATCCAAGATCATATGGCCAAATCTCCTTGGCATACACACTATCATGTTGAGCCAAAAGCTGGTCTCTTAAATGATCCTAACGGTTTTTCCTACTTTGATGGAAAATGGATCTTGTTTTACCAAAATTTCCCATTTGGTGCAGCCCATGGGTTAAAATCATGGGTACAAACAGAAAGTGAAGACTTGGTTCATTTCAAAGAAACTGGTGTAACGCTTCTTCCAGACACAGATCTGGATAGCCATGGAGCTTATTCCGGATCAGCCATGCAGTTTGGTGACAAACTATTCTTATTCTACACCGGAAATGTTCGTGATGCAGAATGGGTTCGTCATCCTTACCAAGTCGGTGCTTTGATGGATAAAGACGGCAAGATTGAAAAAATTGACAAAATCTTGATTGATCAACCTGCTGACTCTACGGATCACTTTCGTGACCCACAGATTTTTAATTTCAAAGGTCAATTCTACGCTATCGTTGGTGGTCAAGACCTTGAGAAGAAAGGATTCATCCGTCTCTATAAGGCTGTAGATAATGACTATTCCAACTGGGTTACAGTCGGTGACTTGGATTTTGCAAACGATCGGACAGCTTATATGATGGAATGTCCCAACCTAGTCTTTGTAGGAGACCAACCCGTTCTCCTATACTGCCCTCAAGGCTTAGATAAAGCCGTTCTCGATTATGACAATATCTATCCAAATATGTACAAGATTGGGGCAAGCTTTGACCCAGAAAAGGCCAAAATGGTTGATGTATCTGAATTGCATAATCTCGACTATGGTTTTGAAGCCTATGCGACTCAAGGATTTAATGCTCCCGATGGACGTGCCTATACTGTTAGCTGGCTAGGTCTTCCAGACGTTTCTTATCCAACGGATTCCTATGACTACCAAGGAGCTCTCTCACTGGTCAAAGAATTAACCATCAAAGATGGCAAACTCTACCAATACCCAGTTGAAGCGATCAAGGACTTGCGCGCTGAGAGTGAGGCATTTGCCAACAAGGCTCAAACCAAGAACTGCTATGAATTGGAATTGCAGTTTGAAAAGGATAGCCAGAACGAAATCGTCCTCTTTGCCGATGCAGAAGGGAAGGGCTTAGCTCTCACATTTGATCTGGCTAAAGGATTGGTCACAGTCGATCGTAGCCAGGCTGGTGAGCAATATGCCCAAGACTTCGGTACGAGCCGTAGCTGCACAATCGCTAACCAAGCGACAACCGCTAATATTTTCATTGACAATTCGATATTTGAAATCTTTATCAATAAAGGAGAAAAAGTATTTTCTGGTCGGGTCTACCCACATGCAGATCAAAATGGAATCTTGATCAAGTCTGGAACCCCTACTGGAACTTACTACGAACTTGATTATGGTCGCAAAGCTAACTGATGTCGCCAAACTCGCCGGTGTCAGCCCTACTACTGTCTCACGGGTCATCAATAAAAAAGGATACCTATCTGAAAAAACGATCCAAAAAGTCCAAGAAGCCATGCGAGAATTGGGATATAAACCTAACAATGTTGCTCGTAGCCTCCAAGGAAAATCAGCCAAGTTAGTCGGCTTGATCTTTCCCAACATCAGCAATGTTTTCTATGCTGAGTTAATCGACAAACTAGAGCACCAACTCTTCAAACACGGCTATAAAACCATTATCTGCAATAGTGAACACGACTCCGAGAAAGAGCGCGAATATATTGAGATGTTGGAGGCTAACCAGGTAGATGGCATCATTTCAGGAAGTCATAATTTGGGCATTGAAGATTACAACCGGGTAACTGCTCCTATCATTGCTTTTGACCGCAACCTCTCCCCAGAAATTCCGGTTGTCTCTTCAGACAACTACGCTGGAGGGATCCTCGCAGCTGAAACCCTCGTCAAGACTGGGGCTCAAAACATCATCATGATCACAGGAAATGACAATTCCAACTCCCCAACAGGTCTTCGCCATGCAGGTTTTGCTTCAGTCTTGCCAAACGCTTCTATCATTAATGTCTCCAGTGATTTTTCACCCATTCGCAAGGAAATGGAAATCAAACAGATCTTAATCCACCAAAAACCAGATGCCATTTTTGCTTCGGATGATTTGACAGCTATCTTAATTATGAAAGTCGCTAAAGAGCTGGAAATTCCAGTTCCTCAACAGCTTAAAGTGATTGGTTATGATGGCACCCAGTTCGTCCAAACCTTTATTCCAGAGCTCACAACCATCCAACAACCGATCAAAGAGATCGCAGTCTTGACAGTAGACCTCTTGCTTCAAAAAATCGACGGTCAAACCGTTGCAACGACAGGCTATTTCTTGCCGGTTAGTCTTCATTCCGGCAACAGCGTCTAATTCCTTGCTATATAGTTCCTTCTCTCAATTTTCAAAGGCTGGACACGCGTTTGCCCAGTCTTTCATTTTTCATCGTAAATTTTCAAATTAAGATTGATAGAATTTTTAGGAAAATGAGGCTGGGACAAAAGTCCTAGCCTCTTCTTGTTTTTGGAGTGTCGAGCAAGACGCAGTGGTTGAGTGGGCTCTACTACGCTGATTTCATCATCTTTTACAGCCCTACTCAACTGTGCGGAGGTGGGACGACGAAATCGAATTCTAACGAATGACCGGTTTCTGTCCCACTCTCTATTTTGTGTAATGGATCAGTGTTAACCTGCACTTTCTTTTGGAACATAAGTCATTCTTTTATTTCATCATCTCTCTTTAAATTGAAAATGACAGACAAATTTTTTGAAAATCGTTTGCAAATAAGTTAAGATAGGTGGGTAAGAAAAGAGTAACCGCTTACTTATGAAGGAGGACATTTTATGTCATATAAAACAAGCAATGCAGAAGGACCTGTAGATTTTATTAACACTTATGATTTGGAGCCTATGGCTCAACAAGTCATTCCAAAAGCTGCTTTTGGCTATATCGCTAGCGGAGCAGAAGATACCTTTACATTGCGTGAAAACATCCGAGCTTTTAACCATAAGCTGATTGTCCCTCATACGCTTTGTGATGTGGAAAATCCAAGTACTGAGATTGAATTTGCTGGTGAAAAGCTATCTTCACCCATCATTATGGCTCCAGTTGCAGCTCATAAATTAGCCAATGAACAAGGGGAAGTGGCTACTGCGCGCGGGGTACATGAGTTTGGTTCCCTCTATACTACAAGCTCCTACTCTACAGTTGATCTTCCAGAAATTACGCAAGCCCTTCAAGGGACTCCTCATTGGTTCCAGTTCTACTTTAGTAAAGATGATGGGATTAACCGCCACATTATGGATCGCGTGAAGGCAGAAGGTTATAAAGCGATCGTCTTAACGGCAGATGCAACTGTTGGGGGGAATCGTGAGGTTGATAAACGTAATGGTTTTGTCTTCCCAGTTGGAATGCCAATCGTAGAAGAATACCTACCTGAAGGTGCTGGTAAGTCAATGGACTTTGTCTACAAATCAGCTAAACAACGCCTCTCTCCACGAGATGTAGAATTCATCGCTGAATACTCAGGCCTACCCGTTTACGTTAAAGGTCCTCAATGCCGTGAAGATGTTGAACGTTCTCTTGCTGCAGGTGCATCTGGTATCTGGGTAACCAACCACGGTGGACGTCAAATCGATGGTGGCCCAGCTGCCTTTGACTCACTTCAAGAAGTTGCTGAAGCAGTTGACAAACGTGTACCGATTGTCTTTGACTCTGGTATTCGGCGTGGGCAACATGTCTTTAAGGCTTTGGCTTCAGGAGCTGACTTGGTAGCTATTGGTCGCCCCGTTATTTATGGCTTAGCTCTGGGCGGTGGTGTAGGTGTACGCCAAGTCTTTGAACACTTGAATGCAGAATTGAAGACCGTGATGCAACTATCTGGAACTCAGACGATTGAAGATGTGAAACACTTCAAACTTCGTCACAATCCATATAATCCAACTTTCCCAGTAGATCCTCGTGATCTGAAATTGTATTAATAAGAAAAGAGGGAGTGGGACAGAACGAATGTTTACTAAAAATCGTTCCTTGTCCCACTCCCTATTTGTTTTAGAGAGTACAAACAGGATGTACACGGAAAATGGTATCATAAACTTTGTAAATACATTTTTTAACAAATATCTTGCTAGAGATTTCATTTTCTGTTATACTGATGAGTAAATAATATTATAAAGACATTTGGGGTGCTTTAGGCTGAGATGATACCCATTGAACCTGCTACAGTTAATACTGGCGAAGGGAAATGTGAAAAGGTTTTTTTCGTGTGTCGAAAAGAACTGTCTAATCTTATAAGCAAAACTCTAATTCTTGATTGTAATTGGAGTTTTTTAATTTTTACCAGATAGACTAGATGTAGAGTATTGTGGTACGTCTTTCTTAAATGCCCGACTGTCTTAAAAAGGAGTTTTTATGTTTAAAAAATGGCGTTTAAAAGATGTTATCTTACTTGCTTTCTTGTCTATCTTTTTTGGTGGCGTTTTTGTAGGTTCAGGATATCTATATAATATTTTGACTATTGGCTTAACACCTCTAGGTTTACAGGCTTTTGCCAACGAAATATTATTTGGTCTTTGGTGTATGGCTGCACCTATTACGGCTATTTTCATCCCAAGAATCGGTAGTGCAACTATTGGAGAAGTTTTAGCTGCCCTTGCTGAAGTCCTTTACGGTAGTCAATTCGGTTTAGGAGCTCTATTATCCGGTTTGGTTCAAGGGTTAGGAAGTGAATTCGGCTTTCTTATCACCAAGAATCGTTATGAAAGTTGGCTTTCACTGACAGCTAATAGTATTGGAATTACACTCTTTAGCTTTGTCTATGAATACATTAAATTAGGTTACTATGCCTTTTCTCTTCCTTTCGTACTATCCTTGCTTTTGGTACGTTTTGCATCAGTATTTTTCTTCTGTGCGATTCTAGTTCGTACTACGGTCAAACTTTACCATCAGTTTTCTGCTGGGAGTGAAGTATAGATGGGGGTGGAATTAAAGGGGGTTGTCTATCCCTCTTTCACAAAGCCGATTGACTTTACATTTCAATCCCAAGCCTTTACTTTATTGGTTGGAAAAAGCGGTTCGGGTAAATCAACCCTTTTTCAAATTATTGCCCAACTCAGTCCAGTGCCATATAGTGGTCAGATCCTTATCGATGGAATTGACATGAGACAACTTTCTGTAGCTGAACGTGTCCAATTGGTCGGTATCCTATTTCAAAACCCCAACCATCAATTTACCATGGAGACCTTGTTTGAGGAATTGGTCTTTTCCTTAGAAAATATTGCTTATCCAATTCAGGAAATTGAATCTAAAATAGCGGAAGTTGTGGAGAAATGTAGAAGCCAAAAAATTCTCCACCGTCCGATTCACCAATTGTCAGGTGGAGAAAAACAAAAAGCGGCCCTAGCAGTACTCTTTGCCATGAATCCTAGTGTCTATCTTTTAGACGAACCCTTTGCATCAATTGATCGTAAAAGTCGGCTTGAGATACTAGGGATTTTGAAGGAACTGGTTGAAGCAGGTAAGACGATTATCCTCTGTGATCATGATTTGTCTGACTACGAAGCCTATATCGACCATATGGTTGAACTAAGAAATGACGAAGTCAAAAAAATATTCAAAATCCCTTCCTCTGAAACTAGAGAAGTTTTTTCAAAGGAAGTCGGCAATTGTCAGGATCTTTTCCATCTGAAACAAATGACCTGTATCCTAAATGATTCTCCTCTCTTTTCCATTCCTGATTTTACATTTTATGAAGGGGTTTCCTGTATCCTAGGGGATAATGGTGTTGGGAAATCAACCCTCTTTCGTTCCATTCTCCAATTTCAGAAGTATAAAGGGAAGATTCATTGGAAGAATAGGCTATTAAAAAAGAAAAAAAGTCTATATGATGAGATAACATATGTGGTACAAGAGGCGGATAAGCAGTTTATCAGAGCCAGTCTCAAGAAAGAACTTCAGTTAGATGACCTAGATAATGAGAACGATAAAAGAGTCAAGGAAGTCCTGCAATTGTTTGATTTGGAGAATTCCTTAGATAAGAGTCCCTATCAGTTAAGTGGAGGACAACAAAAGATGGTTCAATTATTAACGATCATGACAAGTCAAGCCACTGTTGTCTTATTAGATGAACCGTTTGCAGGTTTAGATGATAGGGCTTGCGATTATGTTTGTAGGTGGATAAGGGAGGAGTGTCAAAAAGGACGTAGCTTTTTAATTATTTCCCATCGTTTAGATCCGCTTGTGTCACTAGTTGATTACTGGATTGAAATGACATCTACAGGGTTAAAATATCTTAAAGAAGTTTCTATCACAAGGCCACTAAGATCTCGTGGTATAGGAAATAAAACGGAGGTGAGATAGAATGGTTAAAGTCCCCACTCAAACTCCGGTAACAATCCTCTTTTTACTACTTTTATCCTTGGAAACCTCCTTTGTTCCATCGGTTCCTCTCAATCTATCGGTTGCCTTCTTTTGCATCGTCTATATGTGCTTTTATCGCAAGTTTCATATGATGATTTGGATGGTTTTCTTGGCTATCCTACCAGGCTTTGCCAATTACTGGGCAGTTCATTTACATGGAGATGTTTCCCAAGCAGTTTTACTTGGAACCAGGGGTTTTGTGACAGTTTGTATAGGGATTGTATTTATCTCAAGCATCTCACTAAAAGAGTTACTCTTGTATTTGGCACAAATGGGATTGTCACGGTCTTGGGCCTATGCCTTGTTAGTGGTTTTCAATGCTTTTCCGCTGATTCAGAAAGAAATTAAATCCATAAAGGAGGCCTGTTTGTTACGAGGGCAAAAATTGCATTTTTGGTCCCCTTTGATTTATAGCAAGGTCTTGATTAGCGTCTTTAGATGGCGACATCTATACTTAAGAGCCTTATCAGCACATGGCTATGATGAAGATGCCATGATAGAAAAGTCCTATCGGAACTTTTATATTCCCAGACAGACAAAAATCATCTACCTACTTATCTATTTAACCCTTCAAATCAGTCTGTTTTTATAAAGGAGTTATTATGGAATTTACAGATATTGCTATGGAATTATCCAGGGAGGCCTGGCAGGCTTCCTTTCAGCACCCTTTTATTTTACAGTTACAAAAGGGAAATTTAGATCCTTCCATTTTTCGCTATTACTTGATTCAGGATGCCTACTACTTAAATGCCTTTTCAAAAGCCTATGATCACTTAGCTGAAAAAACTTCAAAACAAGAAATGAAGAGACTTTTGAAACAAAATGCTCAGAGCTTAGTCGAAGGTGAGTTATTTATCCGTCAACAGTTTTTCAAGGAGCTGGGGATTGATGACAAGGAAATGGCAGAGCAGCCGATTGCTCCAACCTGCTACCATTATATTTCGCATATTTATCGTCAATTTGAAGAAGAGAACGTAGCCATTGCTTTTGCGAGCTTGCTCCCGTGTCCATGGTTGTACCATGACCTAGGTAAGGCACTTAATCTTCGTCCTTCACCAGAAGTCCTTTATCAGAAGTGGATTGAAACTTACATTACAGATGAACTCGAACAGCAAATAAAAGAAGAGACGGAACTAGTCAATCAACTCTACAGTGAAAGTGACGAGCTAGACAAGAAAAAAATGCTCGAAGCCTTCCGAATTAGCGTTTATATGGAAGCACAGTTTTGGGAAATGGCCTACCAGCATCAAACATGGAAGAGCACTTTACAGGCTTTAGAAAAAGGAGATTAATGAAAAATGAAAACCAACCAATTACAAATTCATAAATTAACCGTCTTATCCATGATGATTGCCCTCGATGTGGTTCTGACACCTATCTTCCGTGTCGAAGGAATGGCACCTATGTCTAGTGTTGTGAATATTTTAGCAGGAACCATAATGGGACCAGTCTATGCTTTAGTCATGGCAACTGCGACTGCTTTTATCCGTATGACAACACAAGGAATTCCTCCTTTGGCCCTAACAGGAGCTACCTTTGGAGCTCTACTAGCCGGACTCTTTTACAAATATGGTAGAAAATTCTACTTTTCTGCCTTAGGAGAAATCATCGGTACAGGAATCATCGGCTCTATTGTCTCTTATCCTGTTATGGTATTTTTCACAGGCTCAGCTGCAAAACTCAGTTGGTTTATTTACACACCACGATTTATCGGAGCTACCTTGATCGGGACAGCCATAGCTTTTGTATCATTTCGATTTTTAATTACCCAGAAATTCTTTAAAAAGGTACAAAGCTATTTCTTTGAAGAAAGGATTGAATGATGCATACCTTCCAAAATCCCTTCCCTCTATCTGAAAGTCATTTAATCCATTGTATCACTAACGAAATTTCCTGTGAGATGGTCGCTAATGCAATTTTGGCTCTGGGATCTAAGCCAGTAATGGCAGATGACTCCAGAGAGGTCCTTGATTTTACCAAGCAAAGTGCAGCTATCTTATTGAATTTAGGACATTTGTCAGCTGACAAGGAGCAAGCAATTCTTAAGGTAGCATCCTTTGCAGCTAAATCCTCGCTACCTATGGTTTTAGATGTGGTTGGCGTCTCTGCCTCTCCTATCCGCAAAACCTTAGCAATGGATATTTTGAAATATTCTCCAACCATTATTAAGGGAAATATGTCTGAAATTCGAAGCCTAGTGGGTTTGAAGCACCATGGAGTTGGAGTGGACGCCAGCCAGAAAGATCAAGAAACAGCAGATCTAGTGAGTGTCCTGAAAGACTGGTGTCAAGGCTATCCAACAAGTACATTCTTAGTTACCGGTCCTAAAGATCTCATCGTTTCATCTAATCAAGTTGCCATTTTGACAAATGGTTGTCTAGAACTGGACTGGATCACAGGAACAGGAGATCTTGTAGGCGCTCTAGCTGCGGTCTTCCTTAGTCATGGGACTACAGCCTTTGAGGCATCTTGTCTCGCAGTGTCTTATCTGAATATCGCTGCAGAGAAAATTATAGACCGAGAAATGGGGCTAGAAGACTTTCGTTTACAGACTCTTAATCAATTGTCTCTCTTAAAAAAGGATGCCAACTGGTTAGATGCAATCAAAGGAGGCTATTATGCTTAAAGAAACGCTTAGACTGTATCTGGTTACGAATCGCTACCAAGATCCGCTTGAAACCTTCCTTAAAAAAGTTGAGCAAGCTTGTCAGTCAGGTGTTACCATGATCCAGCTACGAGAAAAACAGCTCACGACCAATCAGTATTATGAACTTGCAAAAATGGTGAAACAAATTACCGATACTTACCAAGTTCCTTTGATTATCGATGATCGTTTGGATGTGTGCCTAGCTGTCGATGCTGCAGGACTTCATATAGGAGATGATGAACTCCCAGTTTCAGTAGCCAGACAAGTCTTGGGCACAGAGAAAATACTAGGTGTAACTGCAAAAACAGTGAAAAGAGCACTCGAAGCAGAAGAATCTGGGGCGGATTACTTAGGAACAGGAGCAATTTTCCCCACAACAACCAAGGAAAATGCCCCTATTACCCTCATTTCTACCTTAAAGGACATCTGCCAAGCAGTCGGTATTCCAGTCGTAGCGATTGGCGGTTTAACTTGTGAAAATATCCATCAACTTTCTGGAACAGGTATTGCTGGTATCGCAGTAGTTCGTGATTTGATGCAGGCAAGAGATATTGAAGCAAGAACCCAAGAATTTTTAACAAAATTAGATCAAATCATCTCTAAATAAAAACTCTCTCATTCCCAATATATGGGGAATGAGAGAGTTTTTTTAATCTTTATAAGTTGTATGGTTAACAGGACCAGAACCATGCCCAAGTTCAGGGGCATCTTGGATAGCTCTTGTGATAAAAGCCTTGGCCTTATCAACTGCTTGATAGAGGCTTTTCCCTTTTGCAAGCTCAGCAGTGATAACTGCAGCAAAGGTACAGCCAGTACCATGGGTATGGCAAGTTTGAATTCGTGGACTTTCCCAGACAAATTCTTCATCCTTTGTGAAGAGGAAATCTTTGGCACCACCTTCGAGGTGTCCTCCTTTGATAACAACTGATTGAGGCCCAAATTCTTTTAGGATCAAACGCCCAGCCTTTTGCATATCTTCTTGGTCTTTGATAGAAAAGCCGACAATTTCTTCTGCTTCAGGAAGATTGGGTGTAATAATCGTTGCAAGAGGCAGCAAATTTGTTTTGAGATAGTCTCTTGCACTTGTATCAATTAAAGCGTCTCCACTAGTAGCTACCATCACAGGATCAAGCACATAGGGACAATCAAGTTGCTTTAAGTAGGGTTGGATCATCTCCATGATTTTCGTAGTCGCAAGCATACCAGTTTTTACAGCTTGAGGGGAAATATCTGAAAAAACACTTTCCAATTGAGCTTTCAGCATTTGAGGAGAAACATGCTCTATTAATTGAACCCCCCTGGTATTTTGAGCGACAAGACTAGTTACAACGGCCATTCCATAGACACCTCTAGCTTGGAATGACTTTAAATCAGCCATTATTCCAGCTCCACCGCTAGGGTCAGTTCCAGCAATTGTTAGAGCAACGGGTAAATAAGTCATCTAAAACCTCCCAACCAGCTGAAGTTTGTATTTGGTAAAACAAGATAAAGTCTGTATCAAGAAGTCAATTAGTGGCTTATAAACCATTGTTATTTTGTCCACTTCCATCAACTAGCATTACCTAGATCGAGTCAAAGGGTCTAACAGTCGTTAATCTCAGCTTTACGCACCCCTAGTGGTTGTTTTCTTTTTTCTTTAGTATAGCATATTTTTATACTTTATATCGTAAGATTAGATTAAAATTAGGTCCAAAATAGATATTTCCTTCAATCAAAAAAGAGCCCGCGGGCTCTTTTATACTATGCTTCTGTCACAAATTGACTGAGAACACCATTGACAAAACGTGATGAAGTCTCATCTGAAAAGGCCTTAGCCAATTCGACTGCCTCATTCACAGCAACAATCTGTGGAGTGTCAAACTCTGTCATTTCAAAAATTCCAAGGCGCAGAATATTTTTCTCTACCAAGGTCAAGCGTTCTACTGTCCAACCAGGCTTCAAATGTTGACCGATTTGTTGGTCTAATTGATCTTTTGACTGATAAACGCCGGTCACGATATTCAAGAGAAAGGCCGGAAGATCAACTGTTGCATCTTCTGCCACGTCCTTATCATGCAGATAAGCAAAGCGACAAGCTTCGACAATGTCTCCATCGTACTCCAAGGCCATCAAGGCTTGGAAAGCACGCTCGCGTAAATCTCGACGTGATTCTAATAAAATTTCATCAGTCATTGAGGAAGTCCTCATTAAACAAGTCTTTCAAGTCTGGTTTTGGAGATTTTTCTGTTGCAATCCCTACAACGTGGATATTAACCGCATCCAAGGTGACATCCGCCATATCATACACAGCAGATTTCACAGCCTTTTGGATCGCTACTGCTACAGATGGTACCGCCACTCCATATTCAAGGTAGAGATAAATATCCACTGAGACCTGACCGTCTTCTTCTGTATGAAGGTAGACGCCACGACCAAGTGAGCGTTTTGAAAGGCTATCTGACACGCTCTTATTTTCAAGAGAGTAAACTCCCTCTACTTTTGCCGTTGCAATCGCAATAATTTTTTCTAATACACGTGGTGCAATAACGATGTCACCAAATTGTTCAGTTGCCATAGAAGTTCCTTTCTATTTGACACCCTGAGAGATCTCTTACGCACGAGAAACGTAAGTTCCTTCTGCAGTGTTGATAACGAGTTTTTGTCCTGCTTCGATGAAGTCTGGAACGTTTACAACAAGTCCTGTTTCCATTGTTGCTGGTTTTCCAGAACCAGTCACTGTAGCACCTTTGATCGATGGTTGAGTTTCTGTGACTGTCAATTCAACAGTAGTTGGTACAGTTACCCCAATCACTTCATTTCCGTAGAATTGAATTTTCACTTCTGAATTTTCAAGAATGTAAAGCAATTCATTTTCAACATTGACGACAGGGATTTCGTATTGGTCATAAGTTTCTGTGTTCATGAAGTAGGCTGTGTCGTCCATTTGGTACAAGTATTGGGCTGGGACAGTCTCAAGAATCGCTTGTTCAAATTTTTCTTCTGGACGGTAGCTTGTGTCAAATGTAGAACCAGTACGGACATCACGTAATTTCATCCGCATGATGGTATTTCCTTTACCTGGTTTGTGGTGACTTGCTTCCAAAACGCGAATCAATTTTCCATCTGCTGTGACAAACGTCATACCAGCTCTTAATTTACTTGCTTCGATCATGTTTTATTACCTCTTTTTTTAAAAATAGATTACTCTTTATTGTAACACACTATTTGATTTTTCTCAAACAGCAATCTTTTCTTTTTAGGAAGGAAAGAGTGCAGAGACTAGCGATTGGAGACTCTACATCTCTGAGCCTAGTTCCCTTCTATTCGTCAACAGGGACAATATTACCATCCGCATCTTTGGTCACATGGACATATTTGCCATCCACCTCAATGTAGAAGGTTTTGGGCTTGTCTTGAGCTGGTGCTGCTTGTTGTTGCAGATCATTTCCCAGAGCTTGACCCAGATTCATCCCCATAATCATATTCATGCCATTGCTACCTTCATTTTTGGCAGCTGCCACCAAGGCCTCATTGCGGGCGCGACGCTCTTCAATTTCGATGGTATTGTACTTCATGGCTGCCAATTCACTGTCCAGTTTATTAACCTTGGCCATACTATCAGCATCGTAGCTCAGATCTTCGATCAGGACATTGGTTAATTCAATACCATATAATTCTGACCACGTTTTGTTGACTTCGCGTTTTGCGACTTCATTGAAGACGTCTTGGTCTGCATTGATATTGTAGATATCTGCCTTATTTTCAGCCGTATATTTTGAAAGGGCGACGGCAATTTTTGGAGCGAGGTTTTGGCGCAAGGTTCCCTGAGCTACATCTTCCAAGGTAAAAGGTTTATCTGCCGTAATTTGGCGACTGACTGCACTGACATAGAAAAGAACCGGATCTGCTATTTTGACATCATAGAGACCATAAAAGCGAATGCTCAGAAGCTGTTGGTAACGGTCGCTAAAGTACTCAACTGGATTTTGAGTGCCAAATTTATTTCCTGTAAAAGGTTGCATCCGCACAAAAATAATTTCTTGTTGGGTGACCACTTGGCCTCCAAATGAGAAACGATTCTTGAACTGATCCCACGTTCCTTTCACACCACCCTTTTCAAACAACCAGGCATTTTCACCGGCTTGCCATTCGTGACTCCCTGCTTCTAGAAGGTCTCCTAGAAACGTTCCATTATTGACCAAGAGAGCAACATAGCCTTGGGGAACAATGACAACAGAGCCATCTGTCAATAGACCCGTATTTTGGTTGCTCTGACGAGAGCGCCCATCTGGATCTTTGGTCAAGAGCTGTCCCTTAATGGCCAAAGCTGTTGCTGGAACAGCTTCCGGCAAGGTAATGGCTTCCTTAAATTTACTATCTTGAAAACTTGAAATGCCCGCTGAAAGGGCTGCTTTAATAAATCCCATACATTCTCCTATCTGTAGAATTCAATTTCATCCACAACTTCGTAGACATCCAAGACCCAATCTTTTGGATTGTGCTTCAAGGATGCTTGGCAATATTCACACTTGTCGATTGAATCGATCGTTAGTGGCGCACCACAGTTCGGACAGTGATCACTAACGACTTCTGAATTCTTAATGATCTCTGTCTGGGCTCCATGTTCACGGAGGAAGACCATGCGGTAAACGGTAAAGAGATCTTTGGTTGGATCCCCTTCGATCACACGACCCGTTTCATCATTTCGAATGTAATCTCTCATCGTCGAAGACAGAATGACTTCAATGCGGTCATTGCCTTCTGGATTTTCGATAAAGTCTTTGATCTTCGAATCTTCCACACATACGCGCTCTAGAACATTGGTTGTTTTGGCACGAATATGCTCTTGTAACTGCGTCAAGTGCTGCTCATAAAGACTCGTACTTTCTAAGTTCCGCACAGAATTCCAATCTTTTTCTGTCCAGGCAGACTGCAATTGAAGATAAACCAGCTTAACTTGCGACAAGAAGCGGTCTTCATCAAACATTGGATCCAGTTTACGGATGCGGCGAATCGCTTCATAGTTGTTCTCAATTGGTCGACCCGCCCGTTCTTCGGTTGTCCGTTTTGGACCACTATTTGAATAGGACGAATCATCACTCTCATTAGCCTCTTTTGCAATATTATAGACAAATCCAATCAATCCAATGATGGCGACAACTGCTACCGCCCCACCAGAGTCTGATCCAGAACTAGAACTGTAGCTACTGGATCCACCAGACCAGCTACTGCCACCAGACCAGCTACTTCCCCCTCCAGACCAGCTACTACCACCACCACCGCCAGAATGAATAGTGCTACTACCACCACTATGCGTATTGCCGACACCAGCATGAGCAGAAGGAGCAAATGCAAATAGAAGGGCTACTAGAAGAATTCCCAATACTAAAATTCGTTTTTTCATAGGCCTCATTTCTTATCTTTGTTTGTTACACAGGGGTTAAGAAAATACTGTCTATTTTATAGGACAATCAATTCTTTAGGAGCAAGAGTCAAGACTTCACAGCCAGTTTCTGTAATCAAGAGGTCATCTTCGATCCGCACGCCAGAGAGACCTTCGATATAAATACCTGGCTCATCTGTTAAGACCATACCTGCTTGAATCGCTTCTTTAGACGTTTGGCTGAAGTATGGTTCTTCGTGGATATCTAGCCCAATTCCATGACCGATTCCATGAGTAAAGTATTGACCATAGCCGGCTGCCTCGATCACATCACGTGGGATTTTATCAAAATCACGGAAGCCAAGTCCATCTTTAGCAGCATCAATCAAGGCTTGATTGGCTTTCAAAACGGTTTCGTAAATCTCTCTTTCCTTGTCGCTGACATGTCCTGCATAGATTGTCCGTGTCATATCGCTAACATAGTGATTATACAAGCAACCAAAATCAAGGGTCAAGGCATCTCCTGCTGAAATGACCCGATCACTTGGAGTCGCATGAGGCATGGCAGAGCGTTCACCAGCTGCTGAGATAATATCAAAAGATACACCAGAAGCTCCTAACTCCCGCATTCTAAAATCTAGGAAAGTCGCTGCTTCCAACTCTGTCGTTTTCCCTACCTTGATATAGTCTAAAATATCATGGAAGGCTTGGTCAGAGATGCTACAAGCTTTTTTAATCGCCGCAATCTCGGTCTCATCTTTAATCAAGCGCAATTCCATGACAAAGTTCGCTAGGGATTGAAGGCTAATACCACTGAAAACAGAAGCCATGCGGGCATGGTAGGCCACCGTCACTTCATCCTCAAAACCAAGTTCTTTGATTCCAAGGTCCTTAACGATCTCTGCAGCTGCAGTCAACTCATCGCGGGTTTCCACAATCTCTACAAAGGGGAAACAAGTCGCATGGGCATGGATGGTGTAGCGCGAATCTGTAAAGAGTACCACGCGTTCTTCTGTCACCAAAGCGGTCCCGTTTGAACCCCAGAAATTGGTTAAATAATAAACATTTTTCAAATTGTTAATCAATACCGCTTTGAGGTTTTGGGCTTTCATTTTGTTTCTTAAGTAGCTGATCCGTTGATTCATTGTAATTTTCCTTTCAAATATTGTCCTGTGTAGCTAGCAGGATTTGCTGCTACTTCTTCTGGTGTTCCGGTCGCAATAATGGTTCCACCACCGACACCGCCTTCTGGTCCTAAATCGATGATATGATCTGCTGTCTTAATAACATCTAAATTGTGCTCAATCACAAGGACTGTATTGCCATCATCCACAAACCGCTCTAAGACTTTGATCAAGCGAGAAATGTCTTCGGTATGGAGTCCGGTCGTTGGTTCATCCAAGATATAGAAGGATTTTCCTGTAGAGCGCTTGTGCAATTCAGAAGCCAACTTCATTCGCTGCGCTTCCCCACCTGAAAGGGTGGTCGCTGGTTGCCCCAGCGTTACATAGCCCAAGCCCACATCTTGGATGGTCTTGAGTTTGCGTTCAATTTTTGGAATGTGCTTGAAGAATTCGACTGCCTTATTGACCGTCATATCCAGAACTTCTGCGATATTTTTTTCCTTGTAGTGGACTTCGAGGGTTTCACTATTGTATCGACGTCCATGGCAGACCTCACAAGGGACAAAGACATCTGGCAAGAAGTGCATTTCAATCTTGATGATCCCATCTCCTGAGCAGGCTTCACAACGCCCACCCTTGACATTGAAACTAAAGCGGCCTTTTTTATAGCCCCGAATTTTGGCTTCATTGGTCTGAGCAAAGAGATCACGAATATCATCGAAGACGCCTGTATAGGTCGCTGGATTGGAACGAGGAGTCCGACCAATCGGGCTTTGATCAATGTCGATCAAGCGATCGATATGCTCAATCCCCTGAATCGTCTTGTATTTCCCTGGTTTTTCCGAATTGCGGTTGAGCTTTTGAGCGATGGCTTTTTTCAAGATGCCATTGATCAAGGTCGATTTTCCAGAACCGGAAACTCCAGTGACTGCGATGAATTTTCCTAGAGGAAAGCGTACTGTGATGTCTTGTAAGTTATTCTCACTTGCTCCTGTAATTTCAATAGAGCGGCCATTTCCTGAACGGCGCTCTGTTGGAACCGGAATCTTGCGCTTGCCGGACAAATACTGGCCAGTGATGGATTTGCTGTTGCGTGCCACCTGCTTTGGAGTTCCTGCTGCAACGATCTCTCCCCCAAAGACACCGGCACCTGGGCCGACGTCGATCAGGTAGTCTGCCTCTCTCATGGTATCTTCATCATGTTCGACGACGATCAAGGTGTTGCCTAAATCGCGCATCTTCTTGAGACTGGCAATCAGGCGGTCATTGTCCCTTTGATGGAGGCCGATAGACGGCTCATCCAAGATGTAAAGGACACCAGAGAGGTTGGAACCGATCTGGGTTGCCAAGCGAATGCGCTGGCTTTCTCCACCTGATAAGGTCCCAGCCGATCGTGACAGGGTCAAGTAATTGAGCCCCACATTGTTTAAGAAGGTTAAGCGATCCTTAATCTCTTTTAGGATCGGTCTTGCAATCGTAGCTTCATTGTCCGTTAAGATCAGCTGGTCCACGGCTTTTAAGTGGTCCGCAATCGATAGATCTGACACTTCCCCGATATGCATCCCCTTTTCTCCTCCGACACGAACAGAGAGAGCCTGGTCATTGAGACGGTAGCCATGGCAGGTCGCACAGGTCAATTCGTTCATATAAGAGCGCATTTGGTTGCGGGTGAAATCACTATTGGTCTCACGGAAACGACGGTGAATATTGTTTACGACCCCTTCAAAAGGAATCTCGATATCCCGAACTCCACCAAATTCATTTTCATAGTGGAAGTGGAATTCCTTGCCATTTGACCCATAGAGGACCAAGTCCTTTTCTTCTTGAGAAAGATCAGAAAACGGCTGGTCCATATCAACGCCAAAATGGATCATGGCCTGCTCCAACATCTGTGGATAGTAGTTGGAAGAGATCGGATTCCAAGGAGCGAGGGCTCCTTCGCGAAGGGTTAAGCGATCATCTGGCACCACCAAATCTAAATCCACCTCTAGCTTAATACCCAGCCCATCACAATCTGGACAAGATCCAAAAGGCGCATTGAAAGAAAAGAGGCGGGGCTCTAATTCAGGAACGGTAAAGCCACAGACTGGACAAGCATAATGCTCAGAAAAGAGCAATTCCTTGCCATCCATGGTATCAATCACCACATAACCATCCGCAATCCGAAGAGCTGCTTCAATCGAATCAAAGAGCCGCGAGCGGATGCCCTCTTTGATCACGATTCGGTCCACAACTACTTCAATCGTGTGCTGCTTGCTTTTAGATAGTTCTGGAACCTCTGTCACATCATAGATCTCACCATCGACCCGCACCCGGACATAGCCGTCTTTTTGGACTTTTTCAATGATATTCTTGTGCTGGCCTTTTTTCTTGCGAATAATAGGAGCTAGAATTTGCAGGCGTTGGCGCTCTGGTAATTCCAAGACTTGATCGACAATTTGCTCAACCGAAGAAGCTGTAATCGCTCCATGCCCATTGATACAATAAGGCGTCCCTACACGCGCATAGAGCAAGCGCAGGTAGTCATTGATCTCTGTTGCCGTCCCCACTGTAGAACGGGGGTTTTTGCTGGTCGTTTTTTGGTCGATGGAGATAGCTGGACTCAAGCCGTCAATGGAGTCCACATCTGGTTTTTCCATATTTCCCAAGAATTGCCGGGCATAGGCCGATAAGCTCTCCACGTAGCGGCGCTGACCTTCTGCATAGAGGGTATCAAAGGCCAGACTGGACTTTCCAGAACCAGACAAACCCGTCACCACGACTAATTTGTCCCGTGGAATTTCCACATCTATATTTTTTAAATTATGGGCGCGTGCCCCATGAATGACAATTTTATCTTGCATGTTCTTACTCTAATCACCTTTTTGTTAACCTCCATTATAACAAATTTTTTAGTATTCTTTTATCCAAAACCGTCCTTTTTCTGATATAATGTTAAGGTGTAAAAAAACAAGGGGAGGCACCATGAAACAGGTCTTTTTATCGACAACGACTGAATTTAAGGAAATAGAGACGCTGGAACCTGGTAGCTGGATCAACCTTGTGAACCCTTCTCAAAGTGAATCGATGGAAATCGCCTCTGCTTTTAATATCGATATTGCCGACTTACGGGCACCACTCGATGCGGAAGAAATGTCCCGTATGACCATCGAAGATGAATATACCTTGATCATCGTCGACGTTCCCATCAAGGAAGAGCGGAACAATCAGACCTACTACGTGACCATTCCGCTAGGGATTATCCTGACAGAAGAGGCTATTATCACGACTTGCTTGGAGAAATTGCCGCTTCTCGATATCTTTATCAACCGACGCTTGCGGAATTTCTATACCTTTATGCGGTCACGCTTTATCTTTCAGATCCTCTATCGTAACGCTGAACTCTACTTGTCAGCGCTTCGTACCTTGGATCGCAAAAGCGAGCAGATTGAAAGTCAATTGCACAAATCAACGCGTAATGAAGAGCTGATTGAGTTGATGGAGCTGGAAAAAACCATCGTCTACTTTAAAGCCTCTCTGAAAACCAATGAGCGCGTGATCAAGAAATTGACCAGCGCTACAAGTAACATCAAGAAATACTTAGAAGACGAGGATCTGTTGGAAGATACCTTGATCGAAACCCAGCAGGCCATCGAGATGGCAGATATTTATGGAAATATCCTGCACTCCATGACCGATACCTTCGCATCGATTATCTCCAACAACCAGAACAACATCATGAAAACTCTGGCTCTCGTTACCATTGTCATGTCCATTCCAACCATGATCTTTTCGGCCTACGGGATGAACTTCAAGGACAATGAGCTTCCGCTCAATGGCGAACCCCATGCCTTCTGGCTGATCATTATCATCGCCTTTGCCCTGACCGGGTCTCTCGTCGTCTACCTCATCCATAAAAAATGGTTCTAACACCTACTAATAACACTAAGGAGTATTTATGTCTCAATTTGATTTGAATCAACTAAGCAAGAAAAATCAAGAATTTATCCGTATCGCCAAACACCAATTGCTTGAAAATGGAAAGACAGAGGAAGAAGCAGAAAGCCTCATCCAGGAAATTCTACCAGCTATCCATGAAAACCAAGGAAAAGGAATTCCGGCACGGACCCTTTTTGGAGCTCCAACTGTATGGGCGAACTCTTTCAGCGAGAAAGAACGCTATGAAAAAGAGCATCCGAAATTAAACGATGCCCCCTCTCTCATGATTTTGGATTCCTTCCTCTTTATCTTTGGAGTCTTTGCTGCGATTAGCGCCTTTATGAACTTGGTTGCACCTCGTCGTACTGGCTATGGTTTGATCACCTTAATCCTTGGAAGTTTGACAGGGGCTCTGCTCTTATACCTCATGTACTACTTCTTCTATCAGTATATGGATGGTACCAAAGATCGTAGCGAGCGTCCTTCTCTTTGGAAATCTATGCCGATTCTTGTTGGAGTCATGTTCCTTTGGGTCATTGTCTTGTCCTTTACTTCCTTACTCCCACAGGTTCTCAACCCAACTATTCCAGATGTCCTTGCCATCGTTTTAGGAGCTTTAGCACTTGTCCTTCGCTTCTACCTCAAGAAACGCTTTAATATTAAAAGTTCGAGCACAGCACCAGCAACTCGACGCTAAAAAGAAACGGATGAAGTTTTCATCCGTTTTTGTTTTACTGTATTTCCCTGTTCAATCTTTTTGAAAAATAGAGGACTAAGTCATCATTGTTTTCACAAGAACTGTAAGGGGCCAAGGAGTGATCCCTAAACCAAACCCCAGATCCATCTGGGATATAGCCCCGTTTGACATACAGTCTTTGAGCTGGACCATAACCCGAGTGTAAACCAACCCCTAAAGTAACAATCTCTGATAGTAGCCAGACTCTTTTTTCTGCCTCCTCTAAGAGTTGATTCCCAATCCCTCGATTTCTAAATGGTTCAAAAACATTAAAATCAGATAGTTCAGGATAGACTCCCACGAAAGGGCCGTGCTTGGCAGCAGGCAATATAGTGATATAGCCTGCCACAAATCCATCCGACTCAGCTACTAATACGTCCCTCTCTCTATTCTCCTGCTCCTGAAAATAGCTAGTCAAGATATCCTCTCTACCCGGCCACCCTTGGTGGATAAAAGCTTGAGAGATCCCTTCAATATCATACTCCATCATGTTTCTGATGATTGTGCATTCCTTCATGTTGCGCTCCTTGATACCTTTCTCCCCATCATTATAGCATAATTAGAGCTTGGGAAAGGTCAAAGAGCTTCACACGGACCTAACTCACTATCATATTTCTATGCTCGCAAAAAAGATCCAAAAGGGTCTGAAAAAGAGGTCCACTGGACCTCAACTCGCTCTTACATTTCCAGGCTCGTGAAAAAAAGACCCGTTAGGGTCTGAACCGCACCCCAAAAGTTAGACAGAAAAAATCTAACTTTTGGGGTGTTTTTATTATGAAATTGACATATAAGGATAAAGTTCAGATATATGAACTTAGAAAACAAGGGCGAAGCTTCAAAGAGCTTTCAAATATATTCGGGATAAATATTCCTAATCTTAGGTACATGATTAAATTGATTGATCGTTACGGTATAGAGTTCGTCAAAAAGGGGAAGAACCGTTATTATTCTCCTAAATTAAAACGAGAAATTATTGATAAAGTTCTGCTTGAAGGTCGTTCTCAAATAAGGGTGTCTCTAGATTATGCTCTCCCAAACCAAGGAATGCTTCCAAATTGGCTGGCACAATACAAGAAAAATGGGTATACTATTGTTGAGAAAACAAGAGGGAGAGCACCTAAAATGGGACGCAAGCCAAAGAAAAAACCTGAAGAAATGACAGAGTTAGAACGTCTTCAAGCAGAAAATGAATACCTGAGAGCGGAGAATGCTGTTCTAAAAAAGTTGAGAGAACTCCGATTGAAGGAGGAAAAAGAGCAAGAAGAAAAGCGGAAATTGTTCAAGGATTGGTAACAGAGTTTTCTTTAGATATCCTTCTAAAGATTATTAAGCTTGCCCGTTCAACTTATTATTATCACTTAAAACAGCTGGATCAAAGCGATAAGGATGAGCAAGTTAAAGCTGAAATTCAGTCAATTTATACTGAGCATAAAGGAAATTACGGCTATCGTCGCATGACTCTAGAATTACGAAATCGTGGCTTTGTAGTGAACCATAAGAAGGTGCAGCGTCTTATGAAAGTACTTGGTTTAACGGCTCGAATTCGCCGTAAACGGAAGTATTCTTCATACCAAGGAGAGGTTGGCAAGAAAGCAGATAACCTTATTCAACGTCAATTTGAAGCAACCAAACCAATGCAAAAGTGCTACACAGATGTGACAGAATTTGCCATTCCAGCAAGCAGTCAAAAGCTTTATTTATCACCAGTTTTAGATGGCTTTA